>CALVSU010000132.1 GCA_944359385.1 uncultured Clostridia bacterium
CAGCCCGCCCGAAAGAAGAAAACCTAAGGGCGCGTCGGCGTCCAGCCGCTTTTTTACCCCTTCGGTGAGAAGCCGCCTGATGTTCGCGCAGATCTCCTCTTCCGTGCCGCCGTGCAAAGGCTCGTCTGCGCCGGGATCGGCATAGCGGTAAAATCTTCCTTTGTAATAATAATGCCCCGGGGGAAAAGGCATGATCTGCCCCTCCGTCCAGCCGACAAGGTTTTTCGGCTCGCTGGCAAAGACGATCGCGCCGTTTTTCACGTGCGCATAATACAGCGGGCGAATGCCGATGGGATCGCGGGCGGCAATGTATTCCCCTTTTGACCCGTCATAAAGCACGAGCGCAAATTCCGCGTCCAGCATGGAAAACATCTTTACCCCGTATTCCCGATACATGGGCAGAAGGATCTCGCAATCGCTGTCGGAAACAAAGACGTATCCCTTATCTTCCAAAGCCCTCCTGATCGGTCTGAATCCGTATATTTCGCCGTTGCAGACGAGTTTGTCTTTCCCCATAGAAAAAGGCTGCATGCCCGCCGCGTTCAGCCCCATGATCGCGAGCCGATGAAACGCCATATACCCCGTAGGCGTGCTCTCGATGCGGCTCATGTCGGGCCCGCGCGAAACGGTGCGGTAAAACCCTTCCGTCATCGCTTTGTAATCCGTATCTTTCGTCGTGCAGCAAAAAATCGAACACATATTTCCTTCTCCCCGCGCTTTTGCCATATTTAAAAGCGCTTTTTTTCAAACAATACAGCCTTCCGCTCCGTATTTCAGGGCGAAAGGCTGTCGTTCGCGGTGCCACCTGATTTGTCCCCTTTCGGGGCAACTTGCGCCTTCCTGCAAAGGCTTCGGCGGTAACGGGCCGATCCCGTCGGCGGCTACTCGCTCCCTTTCGCCGCCGCCGCTCGGGGGTGTTTTTCTTCCGAAGATGCTTACGGCGCTTTCAGCCTGCGCGCCGCTCTCTGCAAAGCTCTCCGCGGAATACTCCTCCCCGTCGCTGCGTTCTATGCGCCGATTGTATCACGCAAAAGCAAAATTTGTCAACCGACCGCCGCAAATTTGAATTATTGTCCTTTTGAAAGGCACCTATCAGAAAAACAAATACTTTTCCCTCCGCCGCGCAATACGCAGACAAGCACAGGTCCTTAAACACCTTTGCGTGCCGCCCGAACCCGCGCAGCGCCCCGTCCGACGCATATTTGCCGATTTTTTCACTTTCGGCGCGCCTCTTTGTACGTATTTTACAAAATCTGTAAAAAACAGCTGTTTTTCGGCATTCCGAAAATTTTTTATTTTTTTTCTTTACAAACGGCGCCCTGCCGCATATAATATTAAGCGTGATCGGCAAAGAAAGCGATCACCTATAAACGCTCATCATTTTCCCCCTTATCATATACGGATCGGGCGCAGAACCGCAAGGCTCTGCGCCCGATCTGTCTTTTCGCTCCCCGCAACATCGTGCGGCGCGCCGTAAACAAAAAACGTCGGGCACGGTTTTCCCCGCCCCGACGCTTTGTTGTATTTTTTGTTTAAATGCCCTTCTCGGCTTCCCTGCCGATGTGCGTGCCGCAATACGGGCAGACGGTGTCCGTTCCCGAAAAAGTGACGCTCGCACCGCAAGAAGGGCATTCGCGCGTGTATTTGCGCGCCTGCAAAGCGACGTTCTCGTTGAGCGCAATGCCGTCGCCCGTGCGGACATAACCGACGATGTAGCGTTTCTTGAACAGAACGTCGATCTGGTTGCGCACGTCTTTTTCCGAAAGGCCGAGCTGCGCGGCGAGATCGCGCACATTGTAGAGGTGCTCCTCTTCGATCGCGGTGACGAGGCGCACATAGGCTTTTTTGTTGCCGTAACCCACCCACGCGATGGGACAGCCGTAAAAAGCCGAACCGAGGCAGGCGATCCCGACCGCCCACATCGCGGGCTGACCGATACCGAGCCCGACGCCGAGCAAGACCCCTCCCAAAGGGAACAGCAAAGTAAAGATCATGGCGAGCGTGAAAGATCTTTTCGCCGCCTTATAAATGGGTTGCATACTTCTCTCCTTCCGTCAGGGACATCGCGCCTTTCCCCGACAGCCTTACAAGCTTATGTTATCAGTATAATAAAAAATACGTAATTTGTCAATCTCTGCATACAAAAAGAGCGAAGAAAGGCACTTACGCAGCGATTTTTAAAAGTCTGTTGACAAGAAACTATAAATATGATATAGTTTTTCTGCGGAGTTTCCGCAAATGTGAAAAGGAAGGAATTACAATTATGGGCATCCTGAAAGTGATCGAATGGACGGAAACCGATTCCGACACGATCGTACATAAGATCAATACGGCGGAGAACACGATCAACCGCGGCTCCGTGCTGACGGTGCGCGAGAGCCAGGTCGCGATCTTCTGCGACAAGGGAAGGATGGCGGACGTGTTCCTGCCCGGATATTATAAGCTGGAAACGGACAGCATTCCCGTCCTTACCAAACTGCTGTCGTGGAAATACGGCTTTGAAAAGCCCTTCAAATCAGATATTTACTTTGTCAACACGCGGCAGTTCACGAACATGAAATGGGGCACGTCTTCCCCCATCATGATCCGCGACAAAGATTACGGCGCCGTGCGCGTGCGCGGGTTCGGGACATACGCTTTCCGCGTCGACGACGCCTATATATTCATGAAAGAGCTTTCGGGCACGCATTCCTCTTTCCTTACGCGCGACATCACCGACTACATCCGCAGCATGCTCGTGATGGGCATATCCGACGCGATCGGCGAAAGCGGCGTTCCCGTTCTGGACATGGCGGCAAACCTGTTCGAACTGAGCGCGGCGGTCAAAAATTCCCTCAACAACCGATTCAAGAGCATGGGGCTGGAACTGACAGCCTTCAATGTTGAAAGCTTCTCCCTTCCGCCCGAACTTGAAAAAGCGCTGGACGAAAGCACACGGCTCGGCATCATGCGCAAAAACATCGACGTCTATACCCAGATCGCACAGGCGGACGCGCTCAAAGAAGCGGCAAAAAACACGGGCGCCGCAGGAAGCACGATGGGCGCGGGCATCGGCATGGGCATGGGGCTCGGCATGGGTCAGGCATTCGCAAACATGAGCCGCGGCATCGCACAGCCGACACAGCCGCAGGCAAAGCCGACGGCGCAAACGAACACGAAACATTGCATCCACTGCGGCGCACAGATATCCGCAAGCGCGAAATTCTGCCCTGAATGCGGCAAACCGACGGCGGAAGAAAACGTCTGCCCGCAGTGCGGCGCCAAACTTCCCGCAAAAGGCAAATTCTGCCCCGAATGCGGACATAAGGTCCGCTGAGCGGAGGGTTCGCCATGACAACAGAACAGATCGTCATCGTCATACTGGCTGTCGCGGCGGCGGCGCTCGCCGTTGCCCTGATCGCCGTTGCGGCGCGCCTCGCGCGCATGAAAAAGCAAGGCCGCGATTATGCCGATTCGGTGCGCGTCATCGACGGCGTGCGCTACTCCCGCGATACCGCCGTCACGCGCGACGGTGAAATCAACGTCTCCTATCAGAAAGGAGACTTTATCCTCGAACAGGGTAAAACGTACACGGCGGTCAGAAAAGGCGCGCTCATGCCGGGAACGTATACCCTGCTCGCTTCGGGTGATCCGACCCAGACCTTCAAACTGCGCGCGGGCGGATATGTGCGTGACTATAAACACGGCGATACCCTCGTGCTTGCAGAAGGAGACAGCGTCTGCGCCGTTTCCTGTAACGTGATCCTGCGCTGACCTTTCCCGAAAATTCTCGCCGCGCACCTGCACGCAAAACGATCCGCTCTGCCGGCACAACGGCCCGGCGAAGGATTTCGGTTATAAACAAAAAGCGGGCGCTCCCGTGCGCCGCAAACAAAATAAGGAGAGAATGATATGAGTAAAAAACTTCTGCCCCGCCTGATCGTCGCGCTGTCCTTTCTGACGGCGGCAGTATTTTATCTGTTGTCCGAACTGATGCCCGAAAAATTCGGCGGATTTAACCTTGCCTGGGCGGGCGTGATCTTTGCAGGAGCGAGCGGTCTTGCCCTGCTTATCAGCTCGCTTCTGACAAAAAATTCGGTCACGCTCAAAAAAGGAAAGATCTTTCTGAGCGGCGGGCTTCTGATCGTTGCAGCGCTCTGCCTTGTCTCTGCGCTTGCCCTGCCGAATAACCTCGTTCTGCCCATCATTCTTGTCATCGCCGCTGCGGTGCTTGTGGTAAGCGTCCTCTTTACGGGCGGCAAAAAGTGGGACGAAGGCGACAACCAAAAAGCCGGTTACAAAAACTATTATCAGCGCAAAGAAGAAGAGGAAAAACAAAAAGACCGCGACGATGAACAGGCGTAGATCACGCCGCATCTTTCCTTTGCATACGAAATATCAAATCAAATGGACCTGTAAAAAAAGCGCGTTTTCCTTACGAAAGGAAGGAAAACGCGCTTTTTGCCGCCCGCGTCGGGACGCTGTTTTCAGTGTCTCGCGGCGAGCAAAGCCTTTTCGGAAGACCCGCCGTCGCCGCCGGCTGTCTTATTTTCAGATCGAGCAGGGCGGTTTTGTCTTCGGGCAACAGGATATCGTCTGCGTCCAGCCACATGAC
>CALVSU010000133.1 GCA_944359385.1 uncultured Clostridia bacterium
AATTCGGGAGCACGATGACTTTTGACGGCGCGGAAAGCTTTGTGGATTTCGGTTTTATGAAGACCAATGAATACGGCGGATCCGAGCTTGTCGCTGAGGGGCCGATCGATGGGACGCAGTGCATATATTTTGAAAACGATCGCTGGGACGGCGAGGATGCTTCCTATCGTTGGTCGACCAATCTCAAGAGCATTCCCGAATTTGTGACATTTGAGCCGAATACCGAATATCGGGTAACGTTTGATTATCAGGTGGCAAAGGCGCTGCCGAAAGACAGCGTAGGGTTCCAGGTCTATGCGGAGAGCCTTTCCGAAGAAGGCGTGCTCGGCAATGCCGTCCGTTTCGGAACGGGTGAAGCGGTCGGAACGAAGGGAAGCGCGACGTACACTTTCACGACGGGCGAGCTGACCGATTACAGCCTGATGTTCGGAATGGAAATGAGCGGCGCTTGCTATATCGACAATCTGAAGATCGAGAAGGTATCGTGACAGGAAAGAGAGGGGACGGAAAGTCCCCTCTTTCAAAGGAGCGACATGACGGAGCGAGAAAGATTTAACGCATTGTTTTCGGGCAGGAAGCCCGATCGGATACCGATATATTATTTCGGGACGTGGCACGAGACCAAAGAGCTGTGGAAAAAAGAGGGTGCGGATGTGCCGGATGTTTCCGTGGACTATGGCCCCGAACTGGAAGGAATGGACGAGGATTGGGAGCGCGGTATGTGGGACTGCCACGGTATCGTGAATATGTTTCCGATCGTGCACGGCGAAAATAAGATTCTGGAAGAAACGGAAGATTATCGGATCGTTGCGTATGCGACGGGTGCCGTCTGGCAGCATTCCAAACAGGGGGCAAGCATTGACCATATGATCCGCCCCGGACTGATCGGGACAAGGGAAAGCTGGGAGAAATATAAAAGCTATCTGGATCCCTGCGACCCCTCAAGAATGGCAAAGGATGCCGAAGAACGCATAGCGAAACTGGCGGGCAGAACGCGCGTCGCGACGTTTATGGGCGGCTCGCTTTACGGGTGGCTGCGCGATTGGATAAGGGTGGAAGGCTTTTCTCTGCTGATGTACGACGATCCGGCGCTTGCCAAAGAAATGATCGGGTATATGGCGGATTACTTTATCCGCCTGTACCGTCCATTCGTGAAGAGGTGCGGGTTTGATTTCGTCTATATTTTTGAGGATTGCTGCGGGGCAAACGGACCGTTGTTTTCTCCTGCAAAATTCGAAGAACTTTTTGAAGATGCCTATAAAAAGCTCATTGATTTTTATAAACGTGAATGCGGGATACCGTTTGTATTGCTGGACAGTGACGGGTATTGTGATCCCCTGATCCCTTGTTGGCTGCGTTGCGGCGTGGACATTCTTTTTCCCGTGGAAGTGGGGACATGGAATCAGACCCCGGGCAAGATCCGAGAAAAATTCGGAGACGTCGCGATGTTTGGCGGCGTGGATAAACACAAGATCAGATTGCCCGAGCGGGAACTGCGCACTTATCTCGAAACATTGAAAGGGGATGTGGATGCGGGCAGATATCTGCCCGTTCCCGATCACCGTATCCCGCCCGACGTGACCCTTTCGGACATGAAAAAATATATCCGCATTTTTAACGAAGTATTTAACGGAGCAAATTGATATGATCAATCAGAATTATGAGTATGTCAGGGAACGTTTCAGACAGTTCTGGAACAAAGAAAATCACGACAGACCGCTCATTTCGGTGTTTGCGCCCAAAGACGGGGCGCAGCCTTTTCGCGGAAAAGTTCCCGAGAAGATCAAAGACCGTTGGTTGGATTTCGATTATGTCGTAAAAAGAGAGATCCATATGTTTCAAAATACATATTATGGCGGCGAAGCGTTTCCCTGTCTGAATCCCAATCTGGGTCCGGACTTTTTCGGCGCGATGCTTTGTGACCTTGACGTGGAGTTCGGCGAAAGCACAAGCTGGGCGGTACACGGCGTAGACGATTGGGAACAGCTCCCGACTATGAAGTTCGATGAAAAAAACCGCTGGTGGAAACTTCTGGAACAGCTCACCGATTACGCGGTGCGGGAATGCAAAGGGGATTATCTCATCGGACTGACGGATATCCACAGCGGCCTCGACGCGCTGACGAGCATGAAAGGGCCTGCGGAGGTCTGTATGGACCTGTACGATTGTCCCGAGAACATATCAAAACGGCTGGAAGAATGCCGCGCGGCATATGCGCAGATGATGCGTAAATGCTTTGACAGGCTTTCGCAAGTACAGGAAGGTCACACAAACTGGTGTCAGATATGGAATCCCGACAGAGAGTGGTATATAACAAGCTGCGATTTTTCCTGTCTGATCTCAAAGGATGATTTTGATTCGTATGTGCTTCCCACGCTGGAATTCGAGTGGGATATGCTCGGCGCGAATTTCTATCATCTGGACGGCGTTGATGCGCTCAGGCACTTGGACAGACTGTGCGGCTGTGAAAAGCTGAACGGGATCCAGTGGGTGTACGGAGCGGGACAGCCGACGGCGCGCGCGTGGAAAGACGTCCTTTGCAGGATACAGGACGCAGGCAAAAACATCCAGATCCAGGTGGTGCCGGAAGACATCCGTCCGCTGAGCGAATTTTTAAGGCCGGAGGGCGTACATCTGACCTGCTGGGTCGGTTCGGAATCGGAAGCAAAAGCAGTGGTGAAGGAGCTGGAAAGCGCATACTCCCATCGCTGAGAATACAGGTTTATCGGCATACAGCGCCCGAAGAGTTTTTCAAACTCTTCGGGCGCTGCAATTTTCGGATTTATAAACTTTTTAATATTGTTCGCGCTTGTTGCGTATTCCTGCGGTCTGCAAAATATAGAATTGAGGTCAGAACAGATGTGTCTGTTTTAATTTTTTGAGGATGGCATATGCCATTTTTCGGAAGCCAACGTCGTTCGGATGACATCCGTCCACGGTGCAGTTCTCGCGGTCTTTTTGCCCGAAAAGCGTCTTTCCGTCGAGAAGATAAATGTTTTTGTCACCGTTTCGCAGTGCGTATTCGTAGGTTTCCCGAATGATCTTCATGCGCAGCGCGCCCTGTGCGTCGCGTTCCGGGCTCGGTCTTCCGATCAGAAGGACGGGGGTGTCTTTTCGTACTGCGCGGTAGGCTTTATAAAGGGGCAGATGCGTGTCGGCAAGATATTCTGCCGTCGGCGCGTTGTGGTCGTAATCGCAGACAAACACGCTGCAATCAACGGTAGGCAGGTAGTCTGCGATGGCTTTTTCCGCCTTCGCGTTTCCGCTGAAACCGAGATTGATGTAATCCGTGTTCGTCCATTTGGAGATGAGCGCCTGATAACTGTTATCGGGACGGGAAGCGCATCCGCCCTGCGTGATGGAAGAGCCGTAATAGAGGACGGGCGGGATATCCCGATAGGCTTTTCCCCGTCCGATGCGGCAGCCTTTTTCGAGGCCGATCGCGAGAGAGGAAACATCGTTATAGAGCGGAAAATAGAGGATATAATCCCGTATGCCTTTGCTCCCGAGTGAAACAGAAGAGGAAAACCCCTTCTTATCGGTATGTTCGGGGCGGAAGGCATGCACAAATACGGTCTTGTCCGTTTCGTCGAGGAGCACAAAGCCGCTGCTTCCCGTGAGGGGCATATGCGGCATATCTGTAAGGCATGGGTAAACGATGTCGAGGGAAAGATAATTCGAATCCGTTGAAAAGCGCAGTCTGCCGCCGGCAGTATTGCCGTTGAGAAAGAATACTCCTTCGCTCGTCGCCTCGGCGACATCGTAAGGCAGGCGCAGGAATTTGGCGTGCGTCGTGTCATAAAAAACGCCGTACAGGGCAAATCTTGGGTCGGGTAGGGTAAAGTATTCGACTGTACCTTCCGCTTCGGCTCTTTTTTCCGCAAAATTTCGATCGATTTTCTGAATATCCATGCGCCAAGTCATCTCCTTTCAAAATTCCATGCAATTATAATCATTTGCTTCATATTATTGTATCATAAAAAATTTGATTCGTAAAGAATAAAAATCTTTTTGTTATCTTCTTTGCTAATTTAAATTCGATGCTTATTTTATGGATCAATAAAAGAAAAAAGCTTATGCGGATGTGGCGTTCTGCGATCCGCGGAGCAGAGTGAAAGCGCGGTTGACATTTAGCTGTCGTTATGATATAATTTCGATGTTATCAAGGAGTTGTTATGGTCAACGAAAATATAGCGGCGGTTTCCACACCGGCGGGCAGGGGCGGCGTGGCGGTCATCCGCCTGAGCGGGGATTCTCCTCTCGAAGTGGCGGCAAAGATGTTTGTTCCTTCGGGCAAGACGAAGGTGGAAAACTTCTCGCCTTACCGTATGTATCCGGGCGAGATCCTGGCGGAAAATTTCAGAGATTACGGGCTTTGCGTCTATTTCAGGGCGCCGCACAGTTTTACGGGCGAAGACGTGGTGGAATTTCATTGTCACGGCGGCACGAGCATCGCTCGCGGGATCCTGCTCCGCGCTCTTTCTCTAGGTTGCAGGAGTGCGGAAAAAGGCGAATTCACAAAGCGCGCGTTTTTAAACGGGAAATTGTCGCTTTCTTCTGCGGAAGG
>CALVSU010000134.1 GCA_944359385.1 uncultured Clostridia bacterium
GGTATGCTTCATCTCTTTGGTGAATTTCGGGTAGTCCTCGCGGAAATCTGCGACGTCTTCCTGTCTTTCAGTTTTCATTTTTCCGCCTCCTTTGCTCTTCGATCGCGGCGAGCATGCTGCGCAGGCGTATCTTCACGACGCCTAAGTTGTTGATCTCGTCTATCTTGATCTGCGTATAGAGTTTTCCGCTCTTTTCGAGAATGGAACGCACCTCATCCGTCGTGATCGCGTCGATGCCGCAGCCGAAAGAGACGAGCTGCACGAGATTGACGTTTTCCTGCCTGCTCGCGAATTCCGCCGCACGGTACAGGCGGGCGTGATACGTCCACTGGTTGAGCACGTTGAGCAGGACCTGTTTTCCGCGCATGAACACGCTGTCCTCCGAAAGGACGGCGATGCCCAGCGACGTGAGCAATTTCCCGATACCGTGGTTGATCTCGGGATCGATGTGGTACGGCCTGCCCGCCAAAATGACGACGGGAATGTCCGCACGCTCCGCTTTGGCGAGGATCTCGTTGCCCTTTTCCCGCACGTCTTCATAGTAGCATTCGAGGCGCGAGAACCCTTCGCGGAGCCCTCGTCTGATCTCGGACGCGGAAAGTTTGTATTTTTTCAGCGCTTTCCTGAGCGCGGCGACGGCGGATTTTTCATCGTTGAGATCTATGTACGGCATGATGAAATTGCCATCCGAAAGCCGCTCGTTGTTCGCTTTGAGAAGTTCGGGATAGTATGCGACGACGGGGCAGTTATAATGATTGGTCGAATCGTGTTCGTCGAGGTTGTAGCTTTCGCAAGGATAGAAGATAAAATCGACGCCCGCGTCGAGAAGGCTCTCGATGTGGCCGTGCGCGAGCTTGGCGGGATAGCACACGGTGTCGCTCGCGACGGTATGCTGACCTTTGAAATACAGACTGCGCGAAGATTTTTCGCTCAGGACGACCTCGAAACCGCACTCTTCGAAGAAACCCGCCCACAGCGGGAGCTGTTCGTAGAATCCGAGCACGAGCGGGAGCCCGACCTTGCCGCGGCCGCCCCGTGCGCCCGTGACGCTCTCCTGAATGCGCGCGTATTTATAGGCATAGATATCCAGCTCGTCCGAATGCGGTTTGAGTCCCGCGCCCTTCTCGCATTTGTTGCCCGAGATGAACTTCCTTCCGTCGGAAAAACCGATCACGTTGACGTTGCAGTGCGAAGTGCAGCCCTTGCAGATATGGCTCTTCGACGTATAGGTGAAATACCTGAGCTCTTCCTCGCCGATGACAGTGCTCTCGCCGCGGATATTCTCCTTTGCGTACAGCGCCGCGCCGAACGCGCCCATCAGCCCCGCAATGCCCGGGCGCACGACCTGTTTGCCCGTTTCGATCTCAAAAGAACGCAGCACCGCGTCGTTCAAGAAGGTGCCGCCCTGCACGAGAATGTTGTTGCCCAGCTCGTCGGGCGTCTTGGCGCGGATGACTTTATAGATCGCGTTTTTGACGATGGACGAGGAAAGCCCCGCGGAAATATCTTCCACGCCCGCCCCCTCTTTCTGCGCCTGCTTTACCGAACTGTTCATAAAGACGGTGCAGCGGGATCCGAGCTCGACGGGATGTTTCGCAAACAGCCCGAGCTTGGAAAATTCGTCGATCTCCATGCCCATCGCCTTTGCGAACGTCTGGATAAAGGAACCGCACCCCGAGGAACAGGCTTCGTTGAGCATGATCGAGTCGATCGCGCCGTTCTTGATCTTGAAACATTTGATGTCCTGCCCGCCGATGTCGATGATAAAGTCCACCTTCGGGTCGAAATACACCGCCGCCTTGAAATGTGCGACCGTCTCCACAATGCCGAAATCCGCCTTGATCGCCGCCTTGATGAGGTCTTCGCCGTAACCCGTCGCCGCCGCGCCCGCGATCGCGATGCGCCCTTCGGAAAGGGCGTATATTTCTTTCATCCGCTCGATCACGATGTCCAGCGGCTGACCGTTGTTGGACTGATAGTGCGAATACAGGATCTTCGCGTCGGGCGTGATGAGGATGAGTTTTGTCGTCGTGGAACCGCTGTCTATGCCGAGATACGCTTTGCCCGCATACGTTCTGATGTCCTCGAACGCGAGATCGCTCTTTTTATGGCGGGAAACAAATTCTTCGTACTCCGCCCTGTCTTTGAAAAGCGGTTCGCCCGTGACGACCTCGTCGCTCCCCTTGGCGCTGCGTATCCTTTCGATCGCCTCGCCGAGCGAAAGAACTTCCGCGTTTTCCGCATACAACGCCGCGCCGATCGCCATGAACGAAGGCGCATTGTCGGGAAAGACCGCATGTTCGTCGTCCAGATGCAGGGTGTCTTTGAACGCCTTTCTCAGCCCCTTGATAAAGTACAGCGGTCCGCCGAGGAAAAGCACCTTCCCCTTGATGCGCCTGCCCTGCGCGAGCCCCGAGACCGTCTGGTCGACCACCGCCTGGAAAATGCTCGCGGAAATATCTTCTTTGCGCGCGCCTTGGTTGAGGAGCGGCTGAATGTCCGACTTTGCGAACACGCCGCAGCGCGACGCGATGGGATATACCTTCTCCGCTTTCATCGAAAACTCGTCCATCTCGCCCACGGAAATGTTGAGAAGGGTCGCCATCTGATCGATGAAAGCGCCCGTGCCGCCCGCGCAGGAACCGTTCATGCGCTGTTCGGTGCCGCCCGTGATGAAGATGATCTTCGCGTCTTCGCCGCCCAGTTCCACCGCCGCGTCCGCGTCGGGATAATATCTGCGGATCGCCGTAAACGCCGCCTGCACTTCCTGCACGAAGGCGATTTTACTGCGCTCCGCAAGCCCCAGCCCCGCCGAGCCGGTAATGCTGATGTGAAAATCTCCGCCGAATTTCTCGTCGACGATCGCGAGCTGGCCCAGCACGCACTCTTTGACGCGCGCAAAATGCCTCTCGTAGCTCGTGTATAAAATTTCGCGCGATTCGGACAAAACCGCAACTTTGACCGTCGTGGAACCGACGTCGATACCCAAAAATTTCGCCATAAAACCCGCCTCTTTTGTCAACAAACTGAACAAAAAAATATAAAAGAGCATTGAAAATACTTTGTTTTGTATATTTTAACATACTTCGGCGCAAATGACAAGAACTTCATCGGGAATCGGCGCGGAAAAATGTGCCTGAAAAGAAAAACAGGAGGACTTTAAGCGTGTTTAAAGTGGAGCGGATGACGGGAATTTGCCGAAACCCCTGAAGGGGAGCCCCTCGGCAAGTTGCGCAAATTATTTATACGGTTTTTGTTTAACTTCTTCTGCGCAACCGTACCCTGCGGGTCCTCGCCCTACCGCAAAAAAACACGCTTTCCAGAACTGCTTTATGGCTTAATAGTATAAAAATGCAACTTTTTAAATAGTTAAGCATTATTGTCATTTATATACCTATATATGCGTGATTCTCCCGCAACACACTTTGCAATTCCTTGACATCGACTTTACGCACCTTACTATTATGTTTTACAGCCAATCCAATTGCAGAGCCTGCCGCCTCACCAATACAGCAAACGACCGGCATAATTCTATACGATGCCTGCGCACCGTGATCTGACGAAATACATCTTCCTGCTACCAATAGGTTATCTACTCCTTGTGGAATCAAGCTACGGTAAGGAATCGTATAGTAAGCTCCTGCCGGAAAATAATAATGACTGGTACCGGTTCCTTCGGGATTGTGAATATCGATGTCGTAATTGCATGCGGCAATCGCATCATCAAACTTCACACACGCTTTGCAATCCTTTTCAGTCAATACGTAATCTCCCACAATCATACGGCTTTCTCTGACGCCGATTTCAGATGCAGTCACCATAAGAAAGCTGTTTTCCAATCCATCTGTGTGCTTTTTCATAAAGTCATATATCTCATATATCTGTCTACGAGCCAACACCTCCGCCTCAGTGACCGCCTCGGGAGACGTCGGGTCCCTCTTTACCACTCGGGTTGTATTGAAGTGCAAAACATTATTGATCGGGGTCTTAAAGACAAGTATGTCTTCTCTCGGATTGATCAACTCTCCCGCCGCAAGGCTTTGCGCATGTGCAATTTTTAATCTTTCTCTGCTCGCAAAAAATTTCTCAACATCCACATTTCCCAAGCGAAAACACAACGTCATAGGCTGGCACAAATGATCCGGCTCTCTGCCAAGCACCGTAGGACAATTCGCAAGATAAGCAAGCTGGGCATCTCCGGTAGCGTCAATGAAATAATCCGCTTCGATTCGCAGTTCTCCGTTTTTGGTAGCAACCATAATGGACGAAATATCTTCACCGCATTTTTCCACTCTGAAAATATATGCGTGAAAAAGCAGATCAACATTCGCTTCAATCACCATTTCATTTAAGATATATTTCAGTTCTTCTTCCAAAAAACTTTCTTTAAGCATGGCATTGCATCCCTCCAATCGAGCGTGGATTTCCTTGAATATCCCCGCGGAAAGATCCGTACGCGTTCCATCCATCTCTGTCCAATATTTCATAAAAGGATTGACAAGGCAATTTGTCGCCGCGCCGCCAAGACAATTCGATTTTTCAACAATCAGAACTTTAGCTCC
>CALVSU010000135.1 GCA_944359385.1 uncultured Clostridia bacterium
TAATGCAATATAACGGAAAAGGTGCGGCAAAAGTTCCGCGCGAGAGGGTATCGACATGTTCAGCATGACCGGCTACGGAAAAGGGGAATACAAGCAGGACGGCATCGAGATGACCGTGGAGATCAAGACGGTCAATAACCGTTATCTCGACATTTCCGTCAAGAGCCCGAAAATATTGAACGCTTACGAAGAGGTCATCCGTTCCGCCGTGCGCAGGAAGATGACGCGCGGCCATGCGGACATCTTTATCAACCTCGTCGACAAGCGGGAAAAGCCGAAAAATCTCTATATCGACGCGCCTTCGGCGAAGAGCTGGTTTGAGGCGGCGGCGCGGCTCAGAGAGATGTTTCCCTCGCTTGCGGATGATTTTACCCTCTCATCGCTCATGAAAAGCCCCGACGTCGTCAGGCAGGAAGAGGCGCAGGGAGCCGACGAAGCGCTCATTGCGGCGCTCAACGCGGCTCTGGACGGCGCGCTCGACAGCCTCAACGCCATGCGGCTCAAAGAGGGCAAAAAACTGGAAGAGGATATGCTCGCGCGCATGGAGGAGCTCGAGAAGCTGGTCTGCGCGATCGCGGCGCGCGCGCCCTTCGTCGCGGCAGAGTATGCAAAGCGGCTGGAAGAGCGCATGAAAGAGCTGCTTTCCGACGTCAAATACGACGAGGCGCGCCTTCTGACCGAAGTCGCCGTCTTTACGGACAAATCCAACATCGACGAGGAGCTGACCCGCCTTCGCTCGCACATCGCGCAGTTCCGCTCCATCTGCAAAGAGGAGCGCGTGGGCAGAAAGCTCGACTTTCTCGTGCAGGAATTCAACCGCGAAGCGAACACCGTCTGCTCCAAGAGCAACGACCTCTCCGTCACGAACAGCGGGCTCGCGCTCAAAAACGAGATCGAAAAGGTGCGCGAACAGGTCCAGAATGTGGAGTGATCTCCTGCGCGCGCTTATAAAATCATTCGGTAAATCAAATTTGTAAATAGAATCGGAGGTAATATCATGATCAATCAGCCTTCAGTAGACAGTCTTGTGGAAAAACTCGGAACAAAGGAGCATCCCGCGTCCCGTTACGCGCTGTGCGTGGTGGTCGCCAAGCGCGCGCGCCAGATCATCGAGCAGGAACAGAATCAGGGTCTGAAAGAGCTTCCCAACCACATGAAGGAGATCGCTTACGCTTGTCACGAGATCGAAGACGGTACCCTTCAGATGACCAAAGACTGAACTCTCCGCGCCGGCGGGGAGACAGCGAAGAAAGCGCTCCGAAATTTTATCGGGGCTTTCTGTTTTTTTGGACGGCGGAGCGCGGGTGCCGCGTGCAGGTTTTTCGTGTGATCGGATGACAGCGTCGCAACAACGGCGCTGCAACAACTGCATTGCAACGGCGGCGGCACAATAACAGCATCGCAACGGCGGCGCTGCAACAACTGCATTGCAACGGCGGCGGCACAATAACAGCATCGCAACGGCGGCGGCGCAACAACGGCGCCGCAACGGCGGCGCGCTGAAAAAGCGCGTGCGTTTTTCTTTCGGGTGAACAGATGACGGCGGAAGTGATAGTCGATATCGCGAACAGCGAGGTGGACAGAATATTCGAATACCGCGCCGCGGAGAACGTATCGGCGGGGTGCAGGGTCAAAGTTCCTTTCGGCGGCAGAGTCGTCGACGGGTTTGTCATGCGCCTCAAAGAGGGGAGCGATTTCGACGCATCCAAATTGAAATCCGTCTTGTCCGTCGTGGACGAAGTGCCTGTTCTCAACCGCGAGTGCCTCCTGCTCGTCGAGCGCATTTCGGCGCGTTACCGCTGTCCGAAAGCGCTCGTCCTGCGCCTTTTTCTGCCGAGCGAGCTAAGGCGCGGCGCCGTGCGGGAACTTTTTAAAAATTACGCCGTGTTCGCGGGGGAAGGGGAGCTTTCTTCCCGCGCGAAAATGCAGGCGGCGGCGCTCTCTTTCATGCGCGAGATGCGGCGGTTCGGCTATACCGAGCTGTGCGCGAAATTCGGCGGGAGCGCAGTTGCGGCGCTCGTGAAGAAGGGTGTTTTGAAGGTGGAAAAAGAGCGCGTCGCCCGCGCCCCTTATGCGGGCATGGAGGGCGCCGCGCCCGAACGTACCCTCACGCCCGCGCAGCGGGAAACCGTTGAAAAGATAGATCGTTCTTCCGAGACGGTACAGCTGATCCACGGCGTTACGGGCAGCGGAAAGACGGAGATCTATCTCACGCTCATTGCGAAGGCTCTTCGCGCGGGCAAGAGCGCGATCTTTCTCGTTCCTGAAATTTCCCTTACGCCGCAGATGCTTTCTCAGCTTCGCGCGCGGTTCGGCGGGCGCGCGGCGATCCTGCACAGCGGGCTTTCGGCGGGCGAGAAGTTCGACGAATGGTGGCGCCTGCGCACGGGAGAGGCGAAGATCGCGGTGGGTGCGCGCAGTGCGGTCTTTGCGCCCCTCGAAAACATCGGCGTCATCATCCTCGACGAAGAGCACGACACGAGCTATGTGAGCGAATCCAATCCTCGCTATTCCACCGTCGAGATCGCGCGCCTGCGCGCGGAATATAACGGCTGCAAGCTCGTTCTCGGCAGTGCGACGCCTTCTGTGGAGACGTATCTGAAAGCGAAAACGGGCGAATACGGACTCAACGAGCTTCCCGAACGCATCAACAGGCGCCCCATGCCTGAGATCCTCATTGCGGATATGCGCAGAGAGGTGCGGCGGGGCAACAACTCCGCTTTTTCCGCAGTTTTGCGCGACGAGCTTGCGGATTGTCTTGCGGCGGGCAGACAGGCGATCATTTTTCTCAACCGCCGCGGTTTTGCGCAGAGCGTCATCTGCCGCGAATGCGGCTATGTGGCAAAGTGCGAATCGTGCGACGTTTCGCTCACCTATCACAGCGAAGAGAACTGCCTCAAATGTCATTATTGCGGCGCGCAATACCGCATGCTCACTGCCTGCCCCGAATGCGGGGGCGTTCATCTCAATTATACGGGCACGGGAACGCAGAAAGTCGTCGGGGAGCTCAGAAAGATGTATCCTTCCGCGCGCATCCTGCGCATGGACAACGACACGACTTCGGGCAAGGAGGGGCATTATAAAATTCTCAAAGCCTTTTCCGAACGGCAGGCGGACATCCTCGTCGGCACGCAGATGATCGCAAAAGGGCACGATTTTCCCGCCGTCACGCTGGTCGGGATCCTCGATGCGGACATGAGCCTGCATTTCTCCGATTACAGGAGCGGGGAGCGCACCTTCCAGCTCGTGACGCAGGTCTCGGGCAGAAGCGGGAGAGCCGAGGAACAGGGGAAAGTCGTATTGCAGACGTACGATCCCGAAAATTATATCCTGCGCTTTGCCGTCGATTACGATTACAAGGGCTTTTTCGAACACGAGATCTCCCTGCGCAAAGCGACGAATTTTCCCCCCTTTGCCAGGATCGTCCGCGTCATGGTCAGCTCGGAAGAGGAGCCGAAGGCGCTGGAAACACTCAAAGAGGTCTGGTTTTCGCTGAAAGAGCTTTTCGATGCACATACGGGCGAATTTCTCTTTTTTAACAAGATGAAGGCGCCCGTCAAACGCATCCAGAACAAATACCGCTATCAGGTGCTCATGCGGCTGAGGAGCGACGCACTCCTGCCCGAAATTTACGCCCGTTCGCTCGCGCATTCCGCGCGCGGCGTTTCGGTGTATGTGGAGGAAAACCCCGTCAATATGAGCTGACGGGCAGGATGTTTTTTTGTTGCAGACAGCTGAAAAGAAGATACGGCTTTACGATAGATGACACGGCGGAAGATTTCCCGCGCCGCAGCGCGCGGCAGGCGGCTGTAAGCGTTGCGGCGTGCGGCGCGGAGCGCCGCGTGAACGGAGATAAAGAATAAAGAAAAAAGGAGAAAGGACATGGCGATCCGCAATGTCGTTCAGGTGGGCGACGACGTTCTCAGAAAAAAATGTTTCGAAGTGGAGAAGTTCGACGAAAAACTGGGCGCGCTTTTAGACGATCTTCGCGACACCGTCAAAAAAGAAGAGGGCGCGGGACTTGCCGCGCCGCAGGTGGGCGTTTTGCGCCGCGTCGTCGTTGTGGACGTGACGGAGGGCTTTTACGAAATGGTCAATCCCGTCATCGTCGAAGCGAAGGGCGAACAGCGCGGTTATGAAGGCTGTCTTTCCGTGCGCGGCCGCCGCGGCGTCGTCACGCGCCCCAATTACGTCAAGGTGGAGTATTCCGACAGAAAGGGCAAGCGGAAAAAACTCGTTGCGCGCGGCTTTTTTGCGCGTGCAGTATGTCATGAACTCGATCATCTCGACGGCATTCTCTATACCGACCGCGCCGAGCGCGTGGAATCGGTCAAAGACTGATCTGCGGGCAAAAACCTTTCAGACGTTTCGGAAAGAGGCTTGCGCAGTGAAAAACGCAGCCGCAGAATCAGTCAAAGCCTGCCCCGCGGGCAAAAATGCCTTTCGTTTCGTCCGCGAAGGACAGACGGCGCGGCGGGCGCAGAA
>CALVSU010000136.1 GCA_944359385.1 uncultured Clostridia bacterium
TGCCGCACATCTGCCGCTCTGCCGCCCTGCAACATTTGGCAGGGCGGCAGAGCGGCGCAAAAAGCCTGCGCCGAAAGAAATTTCGGCGCAGGCGCGGCATTCTTTTTCAATCCCCGACGGTCTCTTGCTTCTCTCTTTCCTCGGGTTTTTCAGCCTCTTCAGGATCCCCTGTTTCTTCGGTTTCTTTCGTGCCCGCAGACTTCTTTTCTTCCTGCAAGATCTTTATCATGCTGTCATATTCTTCGGACATCGCCTGCCTGTCCTCTTCCGCCACCCGCTTTTGCGTCAATTTCGAGACCAGGAACAACGCCGCCGTCGCGAGCAGGAATCCGGGTACAGAACAAAAACGACCAGTATGGAAATCTGCCTGCCTGTCATACATCTTTCTCCGATACCGTATACTCTTCGTTTGATTATAGCAGAGTTTCACTTTTTTCTCAACCGATTTCATTTATATTTCACAATTCTTTGCATGATCTTGAAAAATCAATGAAACGCTTTGCAAAGGAAAAACGCGCGCCGTGCGGCGCGCGTTTTTTGCATTTTTCGAAAAAATTATCTGACTTCCTTGATCTTTGCGGCTTTGCCCGTGCGTCCGCGCAGGTAGTACAGTTTCGCCCTGCGGACTTTGCCCTTTCTGATCACGGTGATGTCCGCGATCTTCGGGGAATGGACGGGGAACGTCCTTTCGACGCCTACGCCGTAAGAAAGCCTTCTCACGGTGAACGTCTCTCTGATGCCGCCGTTTTTCTTCGCGATCACGACGCCTTCGAACGCCTGCAACCTTTCGCGCGTGCCCTCGACGACTTTCACGCTGACTTTCACGGTGTCGCCTACGTTGAATGCGGGAACGCTGTCTTTGAGATTTTCTTTCTCGATCGCTTCGATCAATCCTTTCATTCGACTTTACCTCCATTGTTACTAAGCGTTCGTTGCGCCTTTGCGCAAGAGGACCGCCCGAAGTCTTTTGCTATTTTATCATATTTCTGCGCACAAGGCAACCGTTTTTCGCCTTTGTTTTGAAAAAAACGGCTTTTTTGCGCGCTTTTTTGCCATGATCTTACGCCGTGAACGCGCCGATCAGATGAGAAACGCGCGTTTCGTATACTTCCAGAACATCGAAACGCACCGCAAATTCCCTGCCCGCTTTCATGAGAAAATACCCCGCGATACGCACATATTTTTGCTCTTTCGCGCGCACGACCGCCTCCGCGGCGCTCCCGAATTTGTCGGAAAGGCGGGTCTTGACCTCACAGAACACGACCGTGTCTCCGTCCAGCGCGACGATGTCCGCCTCTCCGTACGGCGTCCTGTAATTTTTAGCGAGAATTTTATAGCCAAGGTCTTTGAGAAATTTTATTCCCCGCTTTTCCCCTGCCCTTCCCAGAACTTTTTTGTGAACGTCCTGCGGTGAATTTCGCATAATCCGTACTCCCTGATCGCGTCTTCGTGCGCCTTCGTGCCGTATCCCTTGTGCGCCGCAAACCCATATTGCGGATACTTTTTATCGTATTCGCACATAAGCGCATCCCTGTACACTTTCGCGAGGATGCTCGCCGCGCCGATGGTATAGGAAAGCGCGTCGCCCTTCACGATATGTATCTGCGGATAGGCAATGTCCAGCCCGAAATTTCCGTCCGTAAGTACAATGTCAGGCTCCGCGCGCAGCCCTTCCACCGCGTTTTTCATGCACAGCCGCGTCGCTTCGAGAATGTTCAGCCGATCTATTTCTTTGTTGTCTATAAGGGCGATCTTGTATGCGATCGCGCGGTCTTTGATGAGCGCGCTCAGCCTTTCTCTCTCCTTTTCGGAAAGCTTTTTGCTGTCGTCCACCCCTTCGATGAGTTCGCCGTCGCCGAGAGGCATGATGACCGCCGCGCACACGACGGGCCCCGCGAGCGGGCCCCTGCCCACTTCGTCCGCTCCCGCAATGTACTTTGCGCCGCGCCCGAGCGCTTCCCGCTCGAACGCCAGTTTCTTTTCCGCGTCCCAGTTTTTCTTCATGTGTCTCCCCGTATGCCGCGCAAAGCTTGCCCCTCCGCGCCGACCTGCCGCACGGCTCTTTTTCGCGACGTCCCGCGAACCGCACTGCTCTTTTCCGCGCCGCCCCGCAGGGCTCGCGGAAGCCGCTCAGCCGAAAAAGCCGCGGTAATCCTCTGCGTTTTCGAGGGTGATCCTGCCGATCTTGCCCTTCCTGAAATCGTCTATGAGCGCGCGCGAAGCGCGTTCGAAGTCAAATTCCCCGCCCCGCACGACCAATCCGCGGCGGCGGCACACCCCTTCCAGCATGGCAGGCGGCGAAGAAAGATCGGCGAGTGCGTAGCGTTCGCAAAGCAGGTCGGGATAGCTTTCCGCGAGCTCGCCGAGAAGTTCGAGGGAAAGCCCGTAAAAATCCAAAATATCGTCGTTGATGCTCCCGAGATAGGCAAGGTGCCGCGCAAGCAGCTGATTTTCAAAGGAAGGCGGCATCGTGCCGGGAGTATCGAGCAGTTCGAACCCCGCGCAGCGTATCCACTGTTTGCCGCGCGTGACCCCCGCCTTGTCGCCCGTGGCGGCGCGCTTGCCGCCGCTGAGCGCGTTGATGACGGTGCTCTTTCCCGTATTCGGAATCCCCGCGACCATCAGCCGCAAAGGGCGCGAAACGCCCTTTGCGGCGTCCTTCTCGCGCTTGTCTTTGAGAAGTTCCGCGATCTTCGCCCCCGTCTGTTTCGCCGCCGAGGGAGAGGTCGCCGCGATCTTTAAGGCGAGCGCGCCGCTCTTTGCGATCTCCGCACAGAAGGCGTCCGCCCTCTTGCCGTCTGCGAGATCGGCTTTGTTCAGGATATACAGAACGGGCTTTGCCGCAAACAGATCCCTCAGTTTTTTGTTAAATGTCGCCGCGGGCGCGCGCGCGTCCAGAACCACGAGAACGCCGTCCACCAAAGACACGCACTCTTCCATCATGCGCATCGCTTTGGTCATATGCCCCGGAAACCACTGAATGTGCTTCATGATCTCATACCTTTTTCAGATGCCGCAGAAAAAACCTGCCCGCCAAAACTGCGAAACGGCTTTTGTCAGACAAAACGCTCTGCTTTTTTTCGCGCTTTACCGCTCTTCGCCCAGAAGGTCGGGCCGCTTTTCGCGCGTGATCTTTTCCGACTGCTCGCGCCGCCATTTATCGATCTCGGCGTGGTTGCCGCTTCGGAGCACCTCGGGCACCGCGACGCCCCTGTATTCGATGGGGCGTGTATACTGCGGATATTCCAGCCTGTTTTCCGAAAAACTCTCCTGCACGAGCGAAGAGGTGCTGATCACCCCTTCCACATAGCGGCAGAGGCAGTCCGCGACCACCATCGCGGGAAGCTCGCCGCCCGTAAGAACGTAATCTCCGATGCTGATCTCTTCGTCGAAGAAAAGATCGAGCGCGCGCTGATCCACCCCCTCGTAATGCCCGCACAGGAGAATGATGTGCTCATAGCGCAGAAGATCAAAGACTTTCTGCTGGCGGAATGTCTCCCCTTTGGGCGACATATAGATGCGCCGCGCCCTGTGTTCGGGGTCGAGCGCCTCCACCGCCGAACCGATGGGCTGCGCCGTCATCACCATGCCCGCGCCGCCGCCGAAGGGATAATCGTCGCACTTCAAATGCTTGTCCTCGGTATAATCGCGGATGTTGACGACGTTGATCTCTATTTTGTTTTCTTTTCTCGCCCTGCCCAGAATGCTCGCCGAAAGGGGCGCAAACATCTCGGGAAACAAGGTCAGGATATCGATCCGCATTTTTATTGCTCCACCAGAACTTCCGAAAGCCGCTTTTTGTCCGCGACGATCCTTTTACCGTCTATATCCACGGAAAGCACCACGCCTTCCGCCGCGGGGAACATACTCTCTTTCCCGTCTTTTTTCAGGACGTAGACGTCCGTATGCGCGGGAAGGACGTCCGTGATCTCCCCGAAAAACTCCCCGTCCTGCGCATATACGCCGCATCCGACGATATCCACAATATAATATCTGCCCTCTTCGAGCGCGGGCGCGTCGGCGCGGAGCGCTTCCACCTCTTTGCCGCGGAGAAGCTCCGCCGCGTCTCTGTCCGCTACCCCCGAAAGGGAAAGATACGCCGCGGAAGCGTCCGTGCGGCAGGAAAGAACTTTATATTCCCTGCCGCCGATCAGCACTTTGCGGAACGCGCGCATATCCTCCGCGTCGTCCAGAAGCACCTTCACTTTGATCTCGCCGCGTATGCCCTGCGGCTTTAAAATTTCGCCGATCACAACGGTATCGCGCATACTTTCTCCTTTGCGCGCCGAAAAAAAGCTCTCTGCCTTTTCGGGCGCTTTCGTTTTTGCCGGGCAGTCCCGTCTGCCGCAAGACTCTTGCCGCGCAGCCTTACCTGCCGCAAATCCCTTTGCCGCGCAGCCTTACCTGCCGCAAATCCCTTTGCCGCGCAGCC
>CALVSU010000137.1 GCA_944359385.1 uncultured Clostridia bacterium
GTCATGGATAAAAAAGCTGAATTTTTAAAGATTTTTGACGAACATATCAAGCGAGATGGCGCGCAGGAATTGAAAAATTATTTACTGCGTTCGGATTTTTTTGAAGCGCCCGCGAGCATGCGGTATCATTGCGCATTTGAGGGAGGATTATGCGAGCACAGCGTGAATACCTATAAGCGGCTTCTCAAAAATGTTATAAATGAATACGGCGAAAAATGGGAAGAAAAAGTATCCCACGAAACGGTCGCCGTGTGTGGACTGTTGCATGACCTTTGCAAGATCGATTTTTATAAAAAAGATTTTCGCAACGTGAAGGAAAACGGTGAATGGGTCAGAAAGCCGTGTTTTGTCAGAGAAGAGGTCATGCCTTTCGGACACGGAGAAAAATCAGTATACATTGCAGGCAGTTTCATTAAGCTGACAAGAGAAGAAGCGATGGCTATCAACTGGCATATGGGAGGATTTGATTTTCGCACAAAAGGCGGAGACTCTTCAATCAGTGAAGCATATTGCAAATTTCCGCTTGCCGTTATGTTGCACGTTTCTGATCTGCAGGCGACTTATATCGACGAAAAACGCGGCGCATGACCGCGAAAATTTAAAAGGGGAGACACAAAAAGGTGTCAGCCATTCATAATTCATATTAGAAACGCAAAGCCGCTCGGAACGATAAGGCCTATCTGGAAGCTGATCACGGCAGGCCGAGCACAGGAAGGGTTGAGAAGTGCGTGGCGCGAACAGTTAGATGAGCTTACCGAAGACATGCGGGCGGAATACATCCGCTTTCACGGGATCTTTTGCGACGACATGATGATCTACAATGAAGATGCTTCGGGCGCAGCGGTATACAATTTTCAGTATTTTGATGAATTGTTCGATTACCTGATGAAAAAGAAGATTCGCCCCATCTTTGAAATTTCTTTCACGCCTACGCTTTTGAAGTCAGGCGAGGTGACGGTTTTTGGGTGGAAGGGTAACATCACGCCTCCTCGTGATTATAAAAAATATGCACAGATGGTCAAGGCGACCATTTTGCACGCAGCCGGCCGCTACGGAATGGACGAAGTGGAAAACTGGAAATTTGAGATCTGGAACGAACCGAGCCTGTATCAACTCTTTTGGCGGGGCGATTTCAGTCAATATATGGCGTTGTATGAGATTTTGTCGCGGATACGGACGGTACGGTCAGAATGATATACAGCGACAGGGACAGGAGTTTCCGCGATATCCTTTATGCGGAAGACTGTGTGAAAGAAAGCAAATATCCAAACGCAGAAATACATCTTACGGAATGGAACAGTTCGCCCAGTCCGCGCGATCTGGTGCATGATACCGCGTTTATGGCACCATTTATCATCGAAAACAATCTGCGCGCCATGTCGCATGCCGATACGCTCGGATTTTGGACGTTTACGGATGTCTTTGAAGAAAATGCAGCGGGACTCTCCGTTTTTCACGGCGGGTTCGGACTGATGAATTATCAGGGCATCAAAAAACCTTCTTATCATGCATACGCCTTTCTGCACAGGCTGAAAGGCGACATTATTGCGCAGGGCGAGGGATATATCGCTGCCGACGACGGCAGAACTTTGCGCGCGCTTTTATGGAATTACTGCCATTATACGCAGGAAATGCAAAGCGGTAAAGACGGAGTCATTTCGCACTATAATCGTTATAACGGCGTTTTTGAGGAAAAGTCCGTCTCCCGCGAGCTGAAAATAGAACTTCCTCGCGGAATTTATAAGATCACGCGTTTGCGATCGAGTCTCTCACTCAAGAAGAAATCAAGTGGCTGAAGGATCAAAGCCAGCCGAAAAGATCCATTTGCATCCGTGAGCTGAACGAATTTGATGAAAAGATCACGCTTGCTCCGCACGGCGTATGCCTGATCGAGTTTCAAAAATCAGAAAACGTAAATTCCGATAAAGCATGAAAAGGAGAAAAATATGTTGAATCTTCCCGAAATCAAAGTCGGCATCGTTGCGGTCTCTCGTGACTGCTTCCCTGAAAGTCTGTCGGTCAACAGGCGCAAGGCGCTGGTTGCGGCATATGAGAAAAAATACGGCAAAGAAAACATTTACGAATGCCCCGTGTGTATCGTGGAGAGCGAGCTGCACATGAAGCAGGCGATCGCGGATATCAAAAAGGCGGGGTGCAACGCTTTGGCGGTGTATCTGGGCAACTTCGGTCCCGAAATTTCGGAGACCATGCTCGCCAAAGAATTTGCGGCGGAAGTCGGGGGCGCGGTGATGTTCTTCGCCGCGGCGGAAGAGGATATTCCCACGCTTGCGTCTTCGCGCGGCGATGCGTACTGCGGCATGCTCAATGCGTCGTATAACTTAAAACTTCGCGGCGTCAAGGCGTACATCCCCGAATATCCCGTGGGGGATGCGGAGGAGTGCGCGGATATGCTTCATGAATTTTTGCCGATCGCGCGCGCCGTATATGCGCTCAAACACCTGAAAATTATTTCTTTCGGACCGCGTCCCATGAACTTCCTTGCGTGCAACGCGCCCATCCAGCAGTTGTATAATTTAGGGGTAGAGATAGAAGAGAACAGCGAACTGGATCTGTTTGAATCTTTCCACAAACATGCAGAAGATAAGCGCATTCCCGAAGTCGTGAAGGATATGGAAAAAGAACTTGGCAAGGGCAATAAAAAGCCTGAGATATTGTCCAAGCTGGCGCAGTACGAACTTACCCTTTTGGATTGGGTAGAAGCACACAAAGGTTCACGCGAATATGTTGCGATCGCGGGCAAATGCTGGCCTGCGTTTCAGACCCAGTTCGGGTTTGTTCCTTGCTATGTAAACAGCAGATTGACGGGCAGAGGGATTCCCGTCTCTTGCGAAGTGGATATTTACGGTGCGCTCAGCGAGTTTATCGGTACGGTAGTGAGTGAAGACGCAGTAACGCTCTTAGATATCAACAACACGGTACCGAAAGACTTATACAAATCGGACATCGAAGGTAAGTTCCCTTATGCACTGACGGATACATTCATGGGCTTTCATTGCGGAAATACGTGCTCCAAGAAGCTTTGCTTCTGCGAGATGAAGTATCAGCTGATCATGGCGCGCTCGCTCCCTGAAGAAGTGACTCAAGGAACACTGGAAGGGGATATTGCACCGGGGGATATTACTTTCTTCCGTTTGCAGAGTACATCGGACAACAAACTGCGCGCGTATGTGGCGCAGGGGGAGGTGCTGCCAGTGAGAACGCACAGTTTCGGGAGCATCGGCGTGTTTGCCATTCCCGAGATGAAACGCTTCTACCGTCATGTACTCATTGAAGGAAATTACCCGCACCACGGCGCAGTGGCGTTCGGTCATTTTGGCAAAGCGCTGTATGAGGTATTCAAGTACATCGGAGTACCCGTGGAAGAGATCGGTTACAATCAGCCTGCGGGCGTCAGATATAAGACAGAGAATCCATTTGAATAAGGAAGGTAAGAAAAATCATGGAACTTAAAAATAAAGATGTGATCGTCTTTGCTGGAGATTCCACGACGGACGCTTGCAAAGGTGCGGACGGACTGGGAAACGGATATGTACGCATTGTACGCAATGCGCTTGTGGCATTCAGACCGAGTCAAGAATTTACCATCGTCAACGCGGGGATAAGCGGCAACAAATCCGCCGACTTGCTCGAAAGATGGGATCGTGATGTAACGGCACATAAACCCGATATTGTGTTCTGCATGATCGGTATAAACGATGTCTGGAGACATTTTGATTATTTTGATCCGTCCGATAAGTTTGTTTCCGCGGAAACGTATGAACAAAATTTAGAAAAAATTTGTGAAAAAGCAAAAGAAGTTGAAAGATTTATGTTCATGCTGCCCTTTTATATGGAATCAAACCGTGCGGACGAAATGCGTACAATGACGGATCAATTTGCCGCCGTCATGAAAAAAGTTGCAAAAAAATACGGACGACCCGTGTTGGATACCCAAAGCGCGTTTGACGAATACATGAAAAGCCGCCCGGGGCAGTCTATTTCATGGGATCGCGTACATCCCAACGAATTCGGCTCCATGCTTCTTGCGCGTGCGATTCTGAAAGAAATAAACATTTGGTAAATCATGAATACTTATATCGGAATTGATTTGGGTACGAGCGGGACAAAGTTCCTGCTCGTATCTGTAAACGGAGAAATATTGGGGGAAAATACGCAGAGCTATGCGGTCAGCTATCCGCACAGCGGATGGAGCGAGCAAAGCCCCGAACTTTGGTATAAGGCCGCATTGACAGGTTTAAAAGAGCTTTTACAGGGGCAGGATAAATCGGCTGTCAAGGGAATATCGTTCGGCGGACAGATGCACGGTTTGGTCGTTTTGGATAAAGACGACAATGTCAT
>CALVSU010000138.1 GCA_944359385.1 uncultured Clostridia bacterium
GCCGTGATCTCAGGAGACACCGCCGCACGCCTTACGGCTGACGGCGTTTTCTCCCTCTGCGCGCGCCTTTTAAAGGCCGCGCCCTTCCCGCAAAAACAAAAAGTCCTTATACCGCGCAGGTATAAGGACTCGCATGCGTAAAAACAAACGGTCTTGCCTTATTACCTCGGCGGGCGTTTCCATTAAACCTTGCGGTGCCAGCTTTCTGCGGTAGGGATATTGATGCTTTCGCAATTTCAATGCTTGTACATTATACCGTCGCAACGGCAATAAGTCAACCGTTTTTCCGCGCTTTCGCGGCAAAATCCGAAAAAATCTTTTCTCTGCCGCGCGCCGCGCATTTTTTACAGTTTCGCGTAATTGATCTTGATCCCGGGGCCCATCGTGCTGGAAACGGCGACGCTCTTGATGTACTGACCTTTCGCCGCGGCGGGTTTCGCCTTGACGATCGCATCCATCAGCGCGTTGAAGTTCTCGGAAAGTTTTTCTTTGCCGAAGCTCTTCTTGCCGATCGGGCAGTGGATGATCGCGGTCTTGTCGAGACGGTACTCGACTTTACCTGCTTTGACTTCGGAAATCGCCTTCGCGACGTCGGGGGTGACGGTACCCGATTTCGGGTTCGGCATCAAGCCCTTCGGGCCGAGCACTTTACCGATGCGGCCGACGACACCCATCATGTCGGGCGTGGTGATGACGACGTCAAAATCAAACCAGTTCTCCGTCTGGATCTTCTGGACCATTTCTTCCGCGCCTACATAATCGGCGCCCGCCTGCTGCGCGATGTCCGCCTTCTCGCCTTTGGCGATGACGAGCACTTTCTTGCTCTTGCCGGTGCCGTTGGGAAGGACGAGCACGCCGCGGACCTGCTGATCCGCCTGACGGGGATCTACGCCGAGGCGCACGTGCAATTCGATCGTTTCGTCGAATTTTGCCTTCGCGGTATCGACGACAAGGCCCATCGCCTCGTCGACGTCGTATAATTTGGAACGATCGTATGCCTTCAGGCTGTCGGCATATTTTTTCCCGTATTTCATTCTATATTACCTCCTTGTGGTACATGCGAGATCGAACTCTCCCACATTCTCCTTTCGATTTACTCTTCGACGGTGACGCCCATGCTGCGTGCGGTGCCTTTGATCATGCTCTTCGCCGCTTCGAGGGAAGCCGCGTTGAGGTCGGGCATCTTCAGCTTGGCGATCTCTTCCACCTGCGCAGCCGTCAGCTTGGCGACTTTGTCGCGGTTCGGGCGGGCGCTGCCGCTTTCGATTTTGCACGCCTTCTTGATAAGAACGGGCGCGGGCGGCGTTTTCAGAATAAACGTGAAAGACCTGTCCTGATAAATGGTGATGACAACGGGGATGATAAGCCCCGCCTGGTCGGCGGTTTTCGCATTGAATTCCTTGGTAAAGCCCGGAATGTTGATGCCGTGCGGGCCGAGCGTCGAACCGACGGGGGGACCGGGGGTAGCTTTACCTGCGGGCAGCTGCAACTTGACGACCGCAGTGATTTTCTTAGCCATATGTTCTCCTCCAGATCGTGGTTTTAACAAAGCGCCGAAAAAATTTGCGCTTCTCCCACTTTATTAGAAAGGGTTTCCCCTGTTCTTATTTGTTGATGCGCCCTTATTCTTCCTTGGGCGTTTCCGTAAGATTGAGCTTCTTGATCTGCACGTACTCCACTTCCACGTCGGTATTCCTGCCGAACATCACGACGTTGACTTTCGCCTTCTGCGCGGAGTCGTTGAGCTCCTTGATCTTTCCGACAAACCCCGCCAGCGGGCCAGCATCGATGCTCACGTCGTCGCCCACCGCGAAATCCGCGTTCACGACGACCGACTCCAGCTGCATCTTGCGCACTTCCTCGTCTTTGAGCGGAAGCGGCCTGCCCTGCGGGCCGACAAAGCCCGTGACGCCCCTCGTGTTGGTAACAAGATACCAGACCTGGTTGGAATAGATCATTTTGATGAAGACATAACAGGGAAGAAGCTTTCTCTCGACGACCTTCTTCTTTCCGTTCTTCTCTTCGATGGTCTGCTCCATCGGGATCTTAAGGTCGAAAATATTATCTTTCAGATTGTTGTTTTCGATGAGTTTTTCCAAGCTGTCCTTGACCATCGCTTCATACCCCGAATAGGTATGCAGGACGTACCACTTCGCCTGGCTTTCGAGAGAATTCTCCATACGACCCCTTACTGACCGATGCTCGTGATGAGCTGCAAAAGTTCGCCCAGCCCAAAATTGATGGCGGTGAATACGACAAGGAACACCAAGATCACGCCGATGACGATGCCCGTGCTCTTGATGACCTTACCGAAAGAAGGCCACGTGACCTTTTTCAGTTCGGAAAAGACTTCCTTGATCTTTCTGCCCATTCTCACAAATATGTTGGGCTTTTTGACTGCGGTTTTCGATTTCATTTTAACTCCTCGATAAGCGTTCCGCTGCGGCGCTCCCCGCTCTTTGCGGCAACGGCGGCTCTCCGCCACCGACCGCCTTGCGGCCCCTTCGCGCCGTGCAACTTATTTGGATTCTTTATGAACGGTATGCTTTTTGCAGAAAGGACAATACTTTTTCAGCTGCAATCTCTCGGGATCGTTCTTTTTATTTTTCATATTGTCGTAATTTCTGTGTTTGCATTCGGTGCATTCGAATGTGATCTTGGTTCTGTTTATGGCAGCCATTTTTCTAAAAACTCCGTGCAAAAAAATCACACCTTCCTGCGGTGTGTTCTTAGAGTCTATCATAAAGTTTTTTCATTGTCAATTATTTTTTAAGCCGAATGCGCAAATTTTCTTTTTTTCCGAGCCCGAATTTGCATATTTTTTGCCCGCACCGCACGTAAATGCACGCCGTTTGCGTTTTTCGGCATGAACAAACGGAAAATCCCTTGCAATGCGCGGATTTTTCGTTTATAATATTTTTGAAGCGGCAACCTGCGCGTATGTCACGCAGGATACGACCCCGATCGCTCCCGTAATTTTGCATTTCGGGGCCGAAACAAACATATCCGGAACGCTTTATAGTTTTATAATATTGAAAGGAGAATATATCTTATGAAAGCCATGCAGATCGCCGAAGGCGTCTATTGGGTAGGCGCGATCGACTGGAACCTCAGGAACTTCCACGGCTACGAAACGGAAAAAGGCTCGACTTACAACGCCTATCTCGTCATCGACGAGAAGATCGCGCTCATCGACACGGTCAAAGAACCCTTCAAAGAGGAAATGCTCGCGCGCATCTCCTCCGTCGTCGATCCCGCGAAAATCGACGTCATCATATCCAACCACGCGGAACCCGACCACAGCGGCGCCCTCCCCTTCATCGCAGGCATCGCCAAAAACGCGAAGATCTACGCCGCGGCGGGCGCGGGCATCAAAGACCTCACCGCTTACTACGGCGATCTCGGCTATGTAGGCGTAAAGGCGGGCGAAACGCTTTCGCTCGGCAAGCGCGCCCTCACCTTCGTCCCCACTCCCATGGTGCACTGGCCCGACAATATGGTCTCTTTTATGACGCCCGACAACATTCTCTTCTCCAACGACGCGTTCGGGCAACACTACGCTTCCGACGAACGGCTCGACACCGAATGCGATCTGCCCGAAGCCTATATCCAGGCGCGCAAATATTACGCGAACATCGTACAGCCTTACGGAATGCAGACGGGAAAAGCGCTTGCCGCCTGCGCAAATCTCCCCATTCAGACCATCTGTCCCAGCCACGGCATCATCTGGACCAAGCACATCCCCGAGATCCTCTCGCTCTATCAGTCCTGGGTCGCAAACAACTTCGACGATACCGCCGTCATCGTCTTTGACACGATGTGGCACTCCACCGAGGCGATGGCGCACGCCATCGAAAACGCGTTCCTCGCTTGCGGGCTCAAACCGAGGCTCTACAACCTGCACTACTGCCACAATTCCGACGTCATCGCCGACGCCATGACCGCAAAGTACATTGCCGTCGGCTCCCCCACCCTCAACAACAACATGATGCCTTCCGTCGCCTCTTTCCTCACTTATTTCAAAGGGCTCAACGGAAACAAGAAAAAATACATCGCGTTCGGCTCTTACGGCTGGGGCGGTCAATCCCCCGATCAGGTGCACGAAGCGCTCGCCGCCTGCAAATGCGAAGCGCTCATGCCCGCCATAAGACTCGCTTACAAACCTTCCGCCGAACAGTTGGAAAAAATCACCGCGGACGTAATCGAAGCGATCAAAAACAGCTGACTTCACATATAAAATCAGAAAAGCGCCCCGCGCCGCATTGTATGCGGCGCGGGGCGCTTTTCTTCCGTTGCGGCAAATTTTCATGAAACGCG
>CALVSU010000139.1 GCA_944359385.1 uncultured Clostridia bacterium
CTTTTCAAGATATTCGCTCATGTTATTTTTTCAGCACCCGCCTGAAATTGTCTCCGATATGATCCCACAGCTCCAGCGCATCCTTTGCCGCCACCACCGTGCCGTAGCCGCCGCGGTACGTCCACACCGCAAGGCGGTCCACGCCGAGACTCTCGTACATATCCACCGTCCTGTCGATCTGTTTCCAGTCCTGCGGGCGGTTGTTATACCCCATCAGCCAGCGCTCCGACTGCTTTCCGTATTTCTTCGCCATCGCGACGGTGCGCTCGGTAACGTCGCGGAAAAAGCTTTCGGGCAGCGTCCAGTTGATGATCGTCGTCGAAAAAACGTCAAAATACGGGCACGCCGCGACCATATCCCACTGATCATAGCCGCGCAGTTCCGTCACGTAATATGTATTCATCGTCGCGTGCACGCAGCAGGTGATCTCCAGCTTCGGATTATACTCTTTGAGCGCCTTCGAACAGTCCGCAAGCGTCTTCAACGCTTCCCGCCAGCGGAATTGTTTTACGTCGTCGTTCATGAATTTGGGCATTTCGTACCCGTAATAGGCGCGGAATTTTTCCATGCACTCGGGACAGCGGCAGGACCAGTCGTCGCCCGCGCCGCCCGTGATGGACGCATACGCCTTGGGATATGCGTAATGCGGTTCGTCCCAGAAAAAACCGTCTATCTCGGTGTTTTTCGCAAGTTTCAGGCAAAGCCCCGTAAAATAATCGCGGAAGGAATTGGTATTGAAACACGCCGCGTTGAGCACTTCGCCCGTGTATGCGGAGACCTGCCTGTGATGTATGTTGTTCTGCAAAAACAGGCTCACCTGTTCCCCGCCGAAATACTTGCCGATCCCCCACGTGTCCGCGATGCACCGAAGCCCCGCCTTATGCGCCGCCTTGATGATGTTGTCGATGTTCGGAAACCAGAAATCCAGATCGAACTCGGTCAACGCCAGCAGGACCGTGTCGCAGCCGTGCTCTTTCATCTCCTGAAAGTCGCGCTCGGCATGCTCCGCATAGTTCATGCCGTAGTAACTTACCATCGTATGTTTTGCCATTTTTTTGCCTCCTCGGTTGCTTTGCGCGCCCATTATAGCAAGGCACTCCCCGCCCGACAAGACCTTTCGGCAAATCTTTACTATATCAAAATCAATTTGATATACTTATTTGACAGGGAATACCGCATATGCTATACTGAAAACATGAAAAAGACAAGATCTCTCACGGAAAGCACAAAAGAAAAGATCGCAGGCGGGCATTACGGCGGCGCGGGCGGATATTTCCCCTCCCTGCGCGCATTTGCCGAAGCAGAACAGGTCGCTTACGCCACGGCTTGCCGCGTCTTTGCGGCATTGCGGGAAGAGGGTATGCTCTATCTTCTGAAGAGAAAATGGCTGACGGGCGGCGGCATCTGTCCGAAAGATTCCCCTCTGGGCAGACACTGCCGCACCAAACTGATCGGCGTGCACGTCAAGGAGATCAACAACCCTTACATCAGCGAACTCGTCGGCAACCTGCAAAAACACGCGCAGAGAACGGGTTTTCAACTCATCGTGCGCACGAGCGAAAACGACATCGGGGAAGAAAAAGACGCGCTGCGGTATTTCGCGGAGGCAGGCTGTGCAGGCGTCGTGAATTTTCCCTCTTCGGGCGAAGGGCTGGTGCCCTTTTACGAGGCGTACCCCCTGCCCATGGTATTCGTGGGGAGGACGGTAAGCGAAAAGCTGACCAGCATCATCACCGACAATTTCGGGATCGGCCGCCACATCGCAAAATTTCTGCTCGGCTACGGGTATACACGCTTTCTGTACGCGGGGCCCGAACGCCTTCCCGACCAGTCCAACGAACGGCTGAACGGGTACGCTTCCTGCCTGCGCGAACAGGGCGTTCCCTTTTCGCAGGAAGACGTGTTCCGCATGGACGCGGGACACAGCAGCTATTATGCCCCGCAACTCATGACGCACGCGCGCGAGGCGGTGCGCATGGGAGAAAAACTCGGAATTTTCTGCCAGAACGATCTGCTCGCATACAGGATCATAAAATATCTGGACGAGGCGGGTTTTGCCGTTCCCGAACAGATCGGCGTCGTCGGCTACGACAATCTGCAGATCGGCACCCTCTCGGGCATCACCATCACGACGGTAGGCTATGATTTCAACCGGCTCGCCCGCCGCACGCTCGAAACGCTCTCGGAAAACATACGCACCAGACAAGCCGCCCGCCCCGTCGTCATCCCCAGCCACGTCATCATCCGAAACTCTACCCCGTAAAACGCCCTGCCCGCCGCGGCGGCTTGCAAACCGCCCGACGGGCGTCTCCCTTCTGATGCGCAGGAGGTCTTGCAAAGAATGCTTCGCAGTCTTAAAAACCCGCGGCGGGGCGGCGATCTTTGTAAAAGTGCGCCGCCCCGCCGCCCGTTCCTTACCAAAAAGGTCGACGCCGCGAATTTTATTTGCAAAAAGCTAAATATTTTCCGTCAAAATATTGAAAATTTTTGCGCGCTGTGGTATAATTACACATGGCATAACCAACAGAATCAGTATGGTCAATATTTTATTGGAGGAAGAAAAATGCAATATTCTCGCGAAGTTGAAGAAATGATTTGCGTTGCCAAGGGCCCCAACCACGGCCCCGCCCCCATTCCCGAAGAAGGCAAATGGATCCAGGCGAAAGAGATCAAAGACATTTCCGGTCTTACGCACGGCGTCGGCTGGTGCGCCCCCCAGCAGGGCACCTGCAAACTCACCCTGAACATCAAACAGGGCGTCATTCAGGAAGCGCTCGTCGAAACCATCGGCTGCTCGGGCATGACCCATTCCGCGGCGATGGCGGCTGAGATCCTGCCGAAGAAAACCATCCTCGAAGCGCTCAACACCGACCTCGTCTGCGACGCGATCAACACCGCTATGCGCGAACTCTTCCTGCAGATCGTGTACGGCAGGAGCCAGTCCGCTTTCTCCGATGACGGTCTCGTTATCGGCGCGGGTCTCGAAGACCTCGGCAAAGGCAACCGCTCCCAGATCGGCACGATGTACTCCACCGCCGAAAAGGGCGTGAGATACCTCGAAATGACGGACGGCTACGTCACCCGCATGGCGCTCGACAAGAACAACGAGGTCATCGGCTATGAATTCGTGAACTTCGGCAAAATGATGGACTTCATCAAGAGCGGGATGAGCGCGGACGACGCGTTCAAAAAGGCGCAGGGCCATTACGGCAGGTTCACCGAAGCGGACGGGGCGGTCAAATACATCGACCCCCGCAAACAGTAAGGAGGTAGACGACAATGAGTATCACGTTCGAAGGATATGAAAGAAGGATCAATCAGATCCGCCCCGTAATGGACAAGTACGGTATCAAAGATTTTGAAGACGCGAAAAAGATCTGCAACGACAAGGGATTCGACGCTTACGATATCGTAAAGAGCGTTCAGCCCATTGCCTTTGAAAACGCGGGCTGGGCTTACACCCTCGGCGCGGCGATCGCCATCAAGAAAGGCTGCACGAAAGCGGCGGACGCGGCGGAAGCCATCGGCGAAGGCCTGCAGGCGTTCTGCATCCCCGGCTCGGTCGCCGATCAGAGAAAGGTCGGCATCGGCCACGGCAACCTCGCGGCGATGCTCCTGCGCGAAGAGACGGAATGCTTCTGCTTCCTCGCAGGCCACGAATCTTTCGCGGCGGCGGAAGGCGCGATCGGCATCGCGAAGAACGCAAATAAAGTGCGTAAAAATCCCCTGCGCGTCATCCTCAACGGTCTCGGCAAAGACGCGGCGTATATCATCTCCCGCATCAACGGGTTCACCTACGTACAGACCAAATACGATTATTATACGGGCAAAGTCACCATCGTGAAAGAGACCCCCTACTCCGACGGCGAGCGCGCAAAAGTGCGTTGCTACGGCACGGACGACGTCAACGAAGGCGTCGCGATCATGATCATGGAGAAGGTCGACGTTTCCATCACGGGCAACTCCACCAACCCGACGAGATTCCAGCACCCCGTTGCGGGCACCTATAAAAAATGGGCTGTCGAAAACGGCAAAAAGTATTTCTCGGTCGCTTCGGGCGGCGGCACGGGCAGAACGCTCCACCCCGACAACATGGCGGCGGGCCCCGCGAGCTACGGCATGACGGACACGATGGGCCGTATGCACTCCGACGCGCAGTTCGCAGGTTCTTCCTCCGTTCCCGCGCACGTCGAGATGATGGGCCTGATCGGTATGGGCAACAACCCGATGGTCGGCGCAAGCGTTGCGGTCGCCGTTGCCGTCCAGCAGGGCATGACCAAGTAATTTCAAAAATCACATCAA
>CALVSU010000140.1 GCA_944359385.1 uncultured Clostridia bacterium
TTGATTCTAAAAAAAACTGCATATAATAGATGTATGGTTTATTTTACCGACATGGTCGACAAGGTGCGTTCCGCATATGGATATCTCGCCTCAAAAAAATATACCACGCTCGCGGGGACGATGGCTTTTTTTCTCGTCCTGTCCATCGTGCCGTTTTTGTTCTGGCTGACGTTGATTTTCGGCAGGCTGAATATTGAATACGACCAGATCTTTGAACTGGAAATTTTTTCGGGCATTCGTGATTTTTTGTTTTATCTGCGCGACTCCGCAAAGAGCGCGACCGTGGGGGCTTCCGTCATCCTGCTCGCGACGACGCTGTACTCCTCGACGAACCTCTTTTATCATATGCGAAGGAGCGGCGAGATCATCTACGACTACAAGCGCAAAAAAGGAGGCATCGTCCTCAGGATCTCTGCACTTTTTCTCATTTTTGCAGTGATGATCCTTTTGCTTGCCGAAGCGATCCTGTTCCTTCTTTTCAATGCGATGCTCAAAAGGGCTTTCCCGTCCTTTCTCGCGCAGGTGGGCGTATACGCGATCCTCGGTGTGCTGGCGTTCTTTTTTATCGTCATTCTGAACCTGTACGTCTGTCCGTACAGGATCCGCTTTTCGAACGTGATATGGGGGAGCATGATCACGATGCTCATCGGCGGGCTCGCCTCTTTCGGGTTTACCATCTATCTGAATTTCGGCAGTATTGAAAAATTATACGGAGCAGTTGCGCTCTTCATCGTGTTTTTGCTGTGGCTGTATGTGCTGATGATCTGTTTCGTGATCGGTGTCGTATTCAACTGTCATCTGATGGAAAAAAATTCGAAAATGACAATCAGACACAAAAAATTTTGAATTGCGGCAAATCATTTGCAACATTTTCAAGAATCATGTATAATAAAACGGAGATACAAAGGAAACGGAGGAAAACCGATGTATAAATTGTTTTGCGATTCGAACTCGGAGATCTGGTATACGGAAGCGGAGGCGCTGGGGCTGAACGTCATCAGTATGCCATATGTGCTCGACGGCGAAGAGTATTATTATGATCTCGGCAAAAAGACGGATTTTGCACATTTCTATCAGCGTATGCGCGAGGGCGCCGTTCCCAAAACATCGGCGATCAACGAACAGAATTATATCGATTATTTCGAGCCTGTGCTCAAAGAAGGGCAGGACATTTTTTATGTCACCTTTTCGCATAAGCTTTCCGCAACGTTCGAAAGCATGGACAGGGCGATCGCTTCTCTCAAAGAGAAATATCCCGACAGGGTGATCCGCACCTTCGATACGAAATCCATCAGCCTTGGCGCGGGCTTTCAGGTGCGACTTGCCGCAGAAAAATACAATGCGGGCGCCACGATGGACGAGCTGGAGGCCTATCTTACCGAGGTTCGCGCGCATACCGTCGTGTATTTTGTCGTCGACGATCTCATCTATCTCAAACGAGGCGGCAGGATCTCCGCGCTGACGGCGGCATTCGGCAAACTGCTCGGCATCAAGCCGCTCATCACCGTCAAGGAGGACGGATCTTTGGAGAGCGTCGGAAAGATCAAAGGGTCCAAAAAGGTCGTTTCAGAGTTTATTTCTCTCATGCACAAACACGAGGCTGACGTGAAAGGTCATCGCATCGAGATTTTGCAGGCGGATTGTCCCGAGGCAGGCGACAGCTTGGTTGCCGCACTCAAAGGCGAGTTTGGCGACGATATCGCGATCGATTATCAGATCGTCGGTCCCGTCATCGCGTCGCACTGCGGTCCCGGTACGCTCGGCATAATTTTTTACGGAAATAAGTGATCTTGCTCCATGGTCAGATTTTTGAAAAAGATGTTTATCCCCGCCGCCGCCTTTTTCGTCGCGCTTTCCCTGCTTTTTGCGGGGTGCGGAACAAAAGCGGACGGCGGGTATTCTTATTTCGTGCAGTTGGACCTTGACAGGTCGGCGCTCTTCGTGGACGGGGAGAATCTGTCACTGTCGGAATATAGGGAATTGATGAGCGAGCTGAAAACGCTTGTCAACGGGTTGGAAGAGGATTTCAGCGTAGAATTTCCCGAAGGTGACATCGCGCGCATCAATGCTGCGGAAGCGGGTGAGATCGTGCAGGTAAGCGGCGATACGTATGCCGCGCTTTCCCTCGCGTTTTTCTATGAAGAGGAGGAAAACGGCTGTTTTTCGCCCACGCTGTTTCCGCTCACGGAGCTTTGGGGGTTTTCGCCTGCAAATGAGGGCAGCTACGGCGTTTCGCGCGGAGAGCCCGAGGAGGGAAAGCTTGCACAAGCGAAAAGCTTGTGCGATCCTTCCTTTTTTGTGCTGGGGGAAGATCATACCGTCGTAAAATCCGTTGCGGGCGCGAAACTCGATTTCGGCGGGATCGCCAAGGGATATATGTGCGATCGCATCAGTTCTTATATCCTGCAAAAATATCAGGGGCATACCGTTGACGGAATGATCGGAGTCATGTCGAACACTGTTCTGCTCGGGAAAAAGATCGAAGACGGCGCTTCCCGCAATTTTAATGTGGCGATCGAAAATCCGAGGGATCTTCTTTCGGGCGGGGAAAAATCTTCCGCGCTCTTTCTCGTAGGGCTTTCTGATGTGTCCGTGACGACCAGTTCTGACAATTACAGGTTTTATGTCAATGACGGCAAGATCTATCCGCATATCATCGATGCAAAGACGGGGAAACCTGCTGACAGGGGCATCATCAGCGTCACTGCGGTCGTGCCCGACAGCGTGCCGAATGCGGGCGCTTTTGCCGATTCACTCACAACGGCAGTGTTTTGTATGCCGCTTACCGAGGCGATCGGCTTTCTCGGCGAAATGTCCGAAAAATACGGAGTCGGCGCCGTCGTGATCACATCCGATCATAAGTATTATGCTGTCGGCGATGTTTGCGTCATGGACAGAGGGGAATACGCCGCGTTCAGCAATGAATTTCTGGGTACAGATTACGATTTGGAAGATTTCCCCGACGAAGAAGAGGTGTTTGTCGCCGGGGACGTTGCCTCCGCATCCGACACGGTGGTGCCCTGCGAGAAAGAAAAGGAATATATCGCCATGATTGCGGCGCGAAGCTGATCGCGTACAAAACACGCGTGCGTTTGCGAGGGAACGGAAAGGATAAAGGCAGACATGGAGCGACAGGAAAAGATCAGAGCCATCAAAAACGGAAAATTTTTTGCAAAAGGGGATATCGCGGTCTTCGCGGTATGCCTTTTGCTGGTCGCCGTATTCACCCTTTTTTCTTTCGGAGCGGGAAAGGAGTCGGGCAGCGTTTTTGAAGTGTACGCTTACGGGGAAAAGATCGCGACGCTTCCGCTCGATGAAGACGCATATTATCTCTATACGGAAAACGGCGGTAAAGGAAGCCTTGCACGCGTATTTTTCGAAGAGGGGAAGTCGTATACGGACGGCAATCTGATTTTGGTGAAAGACGGCAAGGTCTGCATCGAGCAAGCGGACTGCCCCGATAAGACGTGCGTGCGCATGGGAGCGAAAAACAGCGGCGAGATCATCTGTCTGCCGCACGGTCTGACGATCAAGGTCAAAGGCGGCGGATTGGGGGGCGATGTATGAAACAGCTCTCCGAAAAGCGCAAAGAAAAGTTTTCTGCAAAGCGTGTCGCCGTGCTGGGCGTGTTGCTCGCGCTGGCGAGCGTGATGTTTATCGTCGAATCGCTCGTTCCGCCGCTGCTTCCCATGGCGCCTTATGTAAAGATCGGGCTTGCGAACAGCGTCGTCCTGCTCGTCATCATTCTGTTCGGGGCGGCGGACGCTTTCTTTTTCGTGCTTGCTAAAAATCTTTTGACCGCGCTTGCCGTTTCCTTTTTTGTGTTGCCGTTCAATCTGGCGGGCAGTCTGTGTGCGTATCTGGCGATGGCTGCGATGTATGTTTTGTTATATCCGAAAGTCAGTCTGGTTTCCGTCAGTATTGCGGGGGCGATCGTGAGCAACATCGCGCGAACGGGTGTAGCGGTTTTGCTCATGGAAGCACCTTCTCTCTATATCCAGTTGCCATTTATCTGCGGGTTGAGCGTTCTCGCCGGCATTGTTATCGGGATTTTAACGACTTTCTTGGTGAAATACCTACCCGAAAGATTGACAAAATTAAAATAATATAGTAAAATAATAAAATGTAACGCAGAGATGGCGGAGTGGTCGAACGCGCACGACTCGAAATCGTGTGTGCTCACAAAAGAGCACCAAGGGTTCAAATCCCTTTCTCTGCGCCATAAAGCCCGTCGCCCCGTGTGACGGGCTTTTTGCGCGCGTATTTTACGCACACCGCA
>CALVSU010000141.1 GCA_944359385.1 uncultured Clostridia bacterium
AAAATATTCCTCCGTTTTTTTCTTTCCCTGCTGCTTTCGCCCGCGAGTTTGCCCGCAGATAAGATTTTACGGGAACGGAACGCGGTACGGCAAAGGTGTGAATTTATAGCTTTCCTATTTTAGCATAACCGAAAATTTTTGGCAAGCAAAAATGCGGGCAGTAAGATTTTCTTTTAAAAAGACAAAAGAAAATCTTCTCCCTTTGCAATGTCCCGCAGGACGCCTGCCGCAATGCTCCGCAGAATGTCTGCCGCAATGCCGCGCAAAACGTTTGCCGCAATGTCTCACAGAGCGTTTGCCGCAGTGCGGCAAAAATGCAGGCGGTTTTGCTTACTTTTCGTGCTTATGATCGTGGTGTTTGCAACCGCAGCCGCACCCTTCCTCGTAATCGGTATCCAGAGACGCCGCTTCGTCCGCGTCGTCGTCCTCTTCCATTACGCGGCAGAATTCCTCGAACACCGCATCGAGCAGTTTGTCGTCTTCCACGGGAACGAGCTCTTCGTTGCCTTCCTCGCCCACGATCTCTAAAATGGTGACTTCGTCTTCTTCCGGCTCCTCTTCTTCGTCGGCGGGCTGGAAAAACGCAAACCACCTCTTCTCGTATTCGATCGTGCCGATGTGATAACATTGGTGCGTCTTGCCCTGATCGTCGATCAGCTCTACAACGTTGACCTCTTCCTCTTCACAGCCGCAGTCGCAGCCCTCTTCGTGCATTTTCTTCTCGTTCATGTCAGACTCCTTTATTGATTTTATTCAAGTACCCTTCCAGAATATAGGAAGCGGCAATGCTGTCGATCGTGCGCTTTCTGTTTTCCCGCCGCACGCCCCCCGAGATCAGGACGCGCTCCGCCTCCATCGTCGTGAAGCGCTCGTCTTCGTAGACGATCTCTGCGTCCGTCTTTTCCCTGAGCTTTTCCACAAAACGGCGGGTCTTTTCCGTCTGGACCGATTCGCTCCCGTCAAAATTCAGCGGAAGTCCGCACACGATCCTGCCGGCGCCCTTTTCCTTTGCGATCTTTGCAAGCGCTTCGGCGTCCGCATCGGCGTTCTTCGTGCGAAAATACGTCTCCGCAGGAAGCGCAAACGTGTTGAACGGGTCGCTCACCGCCACGCCGATCCTTTTATCGCCTATATCGAACGCGATTATTCTCTTTTCCATAGATCCGCCCGAAAATCTCCTTTGCCCCCGAAAGCACGCTTTTATCAAGTATATCATACTTTATGAGCGTTCGTCTACAACTTTTTGAAAATCGGATAAAAATTTCCGCCTTTGGGCTCCCTTTGCGTTTCTTTTGCGCGGCGGCGTTCCTTTTGTGCGGCAGCTTGCCCTCGCAGGCTTCCGCTCCGCACAAGCTTCCCCTCCGCGCTGCCCTTCCCGCACGGCGGCGTTCCTTTGCATACCGCTCCTTCCAATGAAAACGGGCGAAACATCCTTTCGCCCGTTTTCCGCGGCGCTCTGCCGCGCCATATTTTTGCCGCACCATATTTATGGCGCGCCTTGTTTTTTCGATTTGGCGCACAGCCGCGTCGACAGCTTTTTTCTTTCAATCGCTTTTGTTTTCCGTTCCGTTTTCGTCTGCGCCGTCAGCCTCATCCGAGACAGAAAAGCGAGCACCGTCCGCGCCGCTCTCGGGCGTTTGCGCGTTCTCCTTTGCCGCTTGCGCAGAATTTTCCGCGGCAGGCACAATGCCTTTGCTTTCCGCGATCTTTCTGCTGCGGATCGCCACGATGAACAGAACAAGGCCGATCACGAACATCACCGAAAGTGCGCTCACGCCGAGATTCTCTTTTCCCGTTATATCAGCGACGAGCGCGACGAGAAAAGTTCCCATAAACGACGCGCCTTTGCCGAAAATATCATATACGCCGAAATATTCGCCCGCCTTTTCGTGCGGGATGATCTTTGCAAAATACGAGCGCGACATCGCCTGTATCGTACCCTGAAACAGTCCCACGCATACCGCGAGGATCCAGAACTGATAATCTTCCTTCAGAAAGATCGCGTAGACCGTGATGAAGAAATAAGCGACGATGCAGACAAGAATGAGATATTCGGGTCTGACCCTGCGCGAGAGCATTCCCAAAAGAATCGCCGCGGGAAACGCCACGATCTGCGTGACGAGAAGGGCAATGAGAAGCATCGCCGAATTGAGTCCCAGATCGGTACCGTATGCGACGGCAAGGTCGATGATCGTATACACGCCGTCGATAAAGAAGAAAAACGCAAGCAGGAAAAAGAGAATGTGTCTGACCTTCACGATCTCGCGGAATACCCCGCCGAGACTCTTAAAACCCGCCCTGACGGGATGCGTCCCCGATTCGACGAAATGCTTTTGCTCAAAATTTTTCCAGATCGGCAGGGAACAGGCGACCCACCACCCCGCAGTCAAAAGAAAAATGACAGGCATTGCCGCCGAAAGCGGAAGCACCGCGATGCCCATCGAAGGCTCATAGAGAACATACAACACCACGCACAGGATAAACGGGATACAGCTTCCGATATACCCCCACGCATAGCCGCGGGAAGATACTTCGTCCATTCTTTCGCGCGCGGTCACGTCGCAGAGCATGGAGTCGTAGATGACGAGGCTCAAAGAATACGCCGATTTCGCGATGACGAACAGGACGAGAAACCACACCCAATGCTGCATGAACCCAAGCACCGCACAGCCGACGGCGCCCACAAGAAGCGCTGCCGAAAAGATCTTTTTCTTCATGCCGCGCAAATCGCTCGCCGCACCAAGTACAGGCCCCAGAAGGGCGACGACGGCAGTAGCAATGCTCGTCGTGTAGCCGAGGTATACGGTAGCGGAAGCTTCACTGCTTCCCGCGATCAGAGAAAAGAAAATGGGAACGAGCGTGGACACGAGCAGCGTGAACGCCGAATTGCCCACGTCGTAAAGCACCCATTTCTTTTCGAGAGAGGTCATCCTGAATTTCATATTTTCTCCTTTTGCGGAGCGGACGTTCCCTTCTTTGCAAGCCCTTCTGCCGCCTCTCCGACCTTATGTCAGACTGTATAAGCGCGCTCTTCTTCCGCGCTCAGAACGGGTATCTCTTTCCAGCCGCGGCGATGGCTGAACGTCTCCGAAAATTCTTCGGGAAAATCGTTTTCGCCGTGCACATACCCCAAAAAACTTCCGATCAGCGAAACGGCAAGAGGCACCGCTTTGCCGAACAGCTTTTTCAGCCGAAGATCGCTGTCCTCACACGCTGCGATCGGCTTTTTCGCGATCATCATCCCGTGCATCTCCTTGTAATTGCCCGAAAGCCTGAGCGCCGTATTGACAAAAAAACGCTTGGGCTGATGCGGCGCACGCAAAAGCCCGTTGTAAAAGATCATCGATCGCAGCGCCTTTTTCACCGCTTTGACCGGGATCCCGAAAAAGGGCGCGATCCGCTCCGCATTTTCCCTGCTCGGGCAAATGTGTCCCGTCAGACGCGCCGACAGAGGGTCTTTCCCCTCCGCAAGCAGAAGACTCCTGTCAAATTCGCTCTCGATCTCCGTATGCGTCACGCCCGACAGGCGTATCTTGTTCTCGATATAACTGTGACACACAAAGTCCAGCGCAAAATGACAGATAAATCCCAATACGTAAGCCGTTCCGCGGGCATCTTTTTTCAGCATTTCCGCCGCGGGAAGAAAAAATTTGCTCGCAGGCCGCGCGTGCATACCGAAACCGATGGCATTGATTTTGTTTTTGCCGAGCGGCTTATAATAAAACAGCAGATCGGGACCGTGCAGACCGATATCATAGAGAGAACGGTCCTTCTCTATGCGTTTTGCCGTGTTCTCCGGCAGGGATGCAAGCACCTGCCTGCCGAATGCGTAATGTGCGTATGTAGATGGCATATATCATATCTCCGTCATTTTTTATTCTAACAGAAAACAACAAAAAAATCTATCGCTTGTCCGATTTTGCCATGCAAAAAAATTGTAATAAAAGTTTGTCCCCCTCTGCATACCGAAACATCGAATAAGCTCCTCTCTGCGCGGCGTACAAATACGGCCCCCGCTGTCTGTGCGGTGTGCAAATATTGCCCCTCCTATCCGTACGGAATGATACAGTTCTCTCTGTACGGCTTGCAAATACGGCCGCCGCTGCTTGTGATGCCGGTGATCGCCGCCGCATTTTTTTTGCGCAGACAGAACATCCGACACTTTTCAGTCATCTTCGCGTGTTTAAAAGCAGTGCGCGCGCCGCGCTTGATGCGCGGCGCGCGTACTCTTTTCGTCAAAAAAACGCGTTAATTT
>CALVSU010000142.1 GCA_944359385.1 uncultured Clostridia bacterium
CACGTTGGCGACCGTGCTCTCGATGATCTTCAAAAGCGCCTGCTGTACGCCTTCGCCCGAAACGTCGCGCGTGATGGACACGTTCTCGCTCTTCCGCGCGATCTTGTCGATCTCGTCGATATAGATGATGCCGCGCTCCGCCTTTTCGATGTCGTAATCGGCGTTCTGGATGAGTTTCAGAAGGATGTTCTCCACGTCCTCTCCGACGTAGCCCGCCTCGGTGAGGGTGGTCGCGTCCGTCGTCGCAAACGGAACGTTGAGAATGCGCGCAAGGGTGCGCGCGAGCAGCGTCTTGCCGCAGCCCGTAGGTCCGAGCAAAAGGATATTGCTCTTTTCGATCTCCACGCCGTCGTCGGATTTGCCGATCTCGCTGTTGATCCTCTTATAATGATTGTAGACCGCCACGGAGAGGACTTTTTTCGCTTTGTCCTGCCCGACGATATATTTGTCCAGTTCCGCCTTGATCTCAGAGGGCTTTTTCAGCTCCACTTTGTCCGCGGGCGCACCCGCGACCGCTTTGATCTCTTCGTTGCAGATCTCCACGCATTCGTCGCAGATGTTCAGCCCGTTCGGGCCCGCGATCAGACGTTTCACCTGATTCTTGCTCTTTCCGCAAAAGGAACAGAAAAGTTCTTCGTCTTTCATACCTTACCTCCCCGCGCCCCGCATGAGGCGGCGCGCGTCAAATAACCCTAAGATACAATTCGCGGCACTTGATTCGTGCCGCGGATGTTTTATGCTTGCAAAAGCTTGCGCCCTGCTTTTTATCTGTTGTGGAACACCTTATCGATGAGCCCGTAACGGAGCGCCTCTTCGGCAGAGAGATAATTATCCCTGTCGGTGTCGCGTTCGATCTCTTCGATGCTCCTTCCCGTGTTCGCCGCGAGGATGCGGTTCATCTTATCCTTGATCTTCAGAATATGCTCCGCCTGGATCTTGATGTCGCTCGCCTGACCCTGCGCGCCGCCCAAAGGCTGATGGATCATGATCTCGCTGTTGGGAAGGGCGAAACGCTTGCCCTTCGCGCCGCTGGACAGGATGAACGCACCCATGCTCGCCGCAAGCCCGATGCAGATGGTCGATACGTCGCAATGGATGTACTGCATGGTATCGTAGATCGCGAGCCCCGCCGAAACGCTGCCGCCCGGGCTGTTGATGTACAGACTGATATCCTTGTTCATATCCTTCGCTTCGAGATAGATGAGCTGGGCGACGATGGTATTCGCCATGCCGTCGTTGATCTCGCCCGAAAGGAAGATGATCCTGTCTTCCAGCAACCTGGAATAGATATCGTAAGAACGCTCGCCCCTGCTGGACTGCTCTACGACCATCGGGATAAGATTCATGGAAATATTGTCTTTCATTTTCGCTCCTTAAAAGATCTTCGGAAGCGGATCACTCGGCTTTCCCTTCTTCGGGCGTCTCCGCTTTTTTCGCGGCGGGTTTCTTCGCCGTCTTTTTCGCCGCGGGTTTTTCCGCATTTTCGGCGTCGCCCGTCTCTTTCTTTGCAGCCGTCTTCTTCGCGGCGGGTTTCTTTGCGGGTTTTTCCGCCTTTTCCGTCATGTTGTTGTTCGCTTTGAGGAACTCGAACAGCTTGTTGATCACGATATCGTTGCCGATGTATTCCCTCTGCGCGTCGTCGACGTCTTTTTTATATTCTTCGAGCGTCTTGCCCGCGGATTTTGCAAACTCTTCGAGCTTCGCGTCGATCTCGGCGTCTTCCGCTTTGATGCCCTCTTCGCGGATGATCTTGTCGATGACCAACTGGCTCTTCACCGTCTCTTCCGCCTGCGCGCGATAGCCCTTGCGGAAGTCTTCCATGTTGCTGCCCATGTATTTGAGATAATCGGCAAGCTTCATGCCGCCGTACTGCATACCGAGGCGGTATTCTGCGTTCCTGACCATCATGTCGATCTGGCTCTCGATCATCGCTTCGGGGATCTCGACTTCTGCGGTCTCCGTGATCGCTTTGACGATGTTGTTCTCCGTCTCCGCGTCACCCTTCTCTTTCGCCTGTTTTTCGAGGCGCTCGCGCGTCTCTTTCTTATAAGCGTCCACGCTCTCCGCGCCCGCCGCGTCCTTTATGAACTCGTCGTTGATCTCGGGGAGCTCTTTCTTTTCCAGCTTATTGAGTTTGACCGCAAAAACGGCGTCTTTGCCTTTCAGCTCTTCCGCCTGATAGTCATCGGGGAATCTGACGTTGACGTCTTTCTCTTCGCCCGTCTTCATGCCGACGACCTGCTCTTCGAATCCGGGAATAAAGGAACCGCTGCCGAGGACGAGCGGGTAGTTTTCGCCCGTGCCGCCTTCGAATTTGACCCCGTCGATGCTGCCCGAGAAATCGATGGTCGCCGTATCGCCGTTTTCAGCAGCCCTGTCCGTCACTTCGACGAGACGGGAATTGCGCTCCTGCAGCTTTTTGAGTTCAGACTCGACGTCTTCATCTTTTACATTATACTCAACTTTCTCGATGTTTATACCCTTGTATGCGCCCAGTTTGACGTCGGGCTTGACAGGGGTCACCGCGATCAGGGACGCGCCTTCGTCGCTGATGTCGTCCACGGAAAGTTCGGGCTGACCGACCGCCGTGAAGTTGTCCTTCTCTTTCTCGATAACGGTATAATAATGTTCCTCGAAAAGTCCGTTGAGCGCTTCTTCATAGAACACGCCCTTGCCGTAATTGAGTTCGATGACGTGTTTGGGCGCCTTGCCCTTCCTGAACCCGTTTACGAAATATCTGCCGCGCGTCTTCTGATACGCTTTCATGTTCGCTTCTTCCCACTCGCTCTTGTCAAAGCTGAGCGTGATCTTTACGGTGCTCTTTTCGGAAGGTTCAACTGTGTACTTCATGATCTTTCTCCTGAAAACAAAAAGTTCTTTCTTATACGTTACAGTATTTTAACACAAACGCCGCGTTTTGCAAAGCGTTTTTGCTCATATGATTTACTTTTTTTGCGCGATAAGCTATAATATAAAGAACGGACCGCCCCGAAAATCTTTCGGAAGACGGCGGCCGCCGTGCGGCGCGCCCGAAAGCGGCCGCGCCTTAAAAGGAGAACACCCGATGCCTCAGGACGCATTCACGCTGCGGCATATCGCCCGCGAACTTCGCGCCATGCTAGCGGGCGGCAAAGTCAACAAGATCATACAGCCCTCCCGCGACGAGATCGACATACTCTTATATGCGGGCGGGAAGACGCAGAAACTCATTCTCAACACGAACGCTTCCTTTGCGCGCGCGTGCATCTCTTCCGCGCCGCGCACCGCGCCCGAGATCGCGCCGAATTTTTGCATGCTTCTCCGAAAGCACCTCACGGGCGCGGCGCTCACCGACATAAAACAGGTGAAATTTGAGCGCATTCTCGCCTTCACCTTCGACTGCGCGGGGGAATTTTCCCGCGCCGAAAGGACGCTGTACGCCGAGATCATGGGCAAATACTCCAATCTCGTTCTCACGGAGAACGGAACGGTGACGGGCGCGCTTAAGATCTCCTCTTTGCAGGAAAATTTCAAGCGCGTGCTCTTTCCCGGCGTACAATACGCCCTGCCCGAACCGCAGGACAAGACGGATCCCACCGACGCCGCCGCGCTGGCACAATGCCTTTCCGCGCGCACGGGCGACCTCGCGGATTTTCTCTTTGCGCACGTCGCGGGGCTCGCCTTTCCCACCTGTCGTCTCATCGCCGAAAGCGCGCCCGCAGGCGCAGACGCCGCCGCGCTCGCCGCATATGTGCATGATTTCATCTTTTCGGAAGAGACAGCGCCCGCGATCGAACGCGTCGGAAAACAGGCGAAAGATTTTCACGTCCGCTTCGCGGGCGAACGGTACGAAAGCGTGAACGCCGCGCAGGACGCCTTCTACACCGAACGGGAAAACGAACGCGGTTTTTCGGAGAAAAAACGCAAACTCGAAAGTCTGCTCCTCTCCCGAAAGAAGAAAGAAGAAAAGAAGCTGGGCATCCTGCTCGAACGCGAACGCGAATGCGCCGACATGGAGAAAAACCGCATTTTCGGCGAACTCATCACCGCGAACATCTACGCCATACCGAAAGGCGCGGACGGCTGCGAACTTATCAATTATTACGACGAAAAAAGCGCTCCCGTTAAGATCCCGTTGGATAAAACGCTGGGCGCGGCGCAGAACGCGCAGAGGTATTTCAAGAAATACAACAAACAAAAACGCACGCTCGCCGCGACC
>CALVSU010000143.1 GCA_944359385.1 uncultured Clostridia bacterium
AAATTTCCGCGCATCACTTTCCACAAAGCTTCCTGTTTTCAGACGAAATTCATGCGTTTTCTCGACGATGAGTCGGGCATATCGCAGAAGAATAAACTTTTCTGCAATGCCTTCATCATTGCCCTCGGCAACGACGAGGCGAATCTGAAAATGGCAAACGCGATCATCGACGATCTGAAACACGAGTCCGGTATTTCGGGGGGCAAATCGTTGGTATATCCGCAAATGATCTATGTCAATCTGCGCGACGGCAAAAATTATGACCGCGTGAATTGGACGGACGAAGATGAAAAGACGTTCACTTCCTTTAAAGTGATCCTTTTCGGCTGCAAAGAGGAAATGTACAGTTACGACAGCATTGTGGACGATGCTTCGGAAATGGATTATCACTTTGCATACAGTTCGCTCTATGATGAAGATCTTTTGCCCGAAGCTTACAGGCTGTTCGGACTGATCAGAGAGAGTGTCGACGAGAAAAACGCAGACCGCTCTTATTTGGAAGAAATCTGTAAAATCAAAGCCTCGATCGCCGCCATGCGGGGCAGATGTTCCGAAATACGAAAAAAATGGTTGGAAGTACCCATTTTTGATAAGCAGTCCAATTATGCGGCAAACCGTTTCAGCGCATACCTCGCGCGGGAAATGCGCGGTGAGGTCACGGGCGAAACGCTTGCGCGCCTTGCCCGCCTCGAACACGTCCGTTGGTGCCGTTTTTATATGTCGTGCGGCTGGACGTATGCGAAATACGGCAAGGAAGAAAAGAAGGCGCGCCGCAGGATCCGTGAGCATCAGTATCTTTGCCCGTTCAGTATGCTGGACAAAGACACACAGGCGAACGATCTTGTGAACGTGACGCTCGCCTATGATAGGGAGCAGTCGCTTGGCGGCGAAAACTGTAAGAAACAAGATGCGTGAATGAGCAGGGGAAAGGGAAGATCGCAGGGAAAAGCCGCAGTGAGAGGAAGTCTCCGCGGCTTTTTGATAATCGGGTTGACTTTTTTCCCGAAAAAGAGTATGATAACGGTGCAACGGCAAAATTTTCGGCGCGGGGAAGACGGCGTTTCTGTTGCTTAGGATTTCGGAATTTCCGTTTTCGGCGCCGGGTTCGGAACGAAGGATTCCGATCCGGCATTTCGGTATGCAGGTGTCGGTTTTTTCCGTTGAAATTCGATTTTGGCTGTTGAACTGCGGCTTTTGCCGCATGGAGATATCGCATGAAAAAATCTTTGATCAGAAATTATGCAAAGCTGATTGCCCGTGTGGGCGGAAACATACAGAAAGGGCAGGAAGTATTTATAACCGCGGAGTTGGAAAGCCGCGACTTTATCCTCATTCTTGCGGAGGAGTGCTACCGCGCAGGGGCGTCGAACGTGTTTGTCGACTGGAAGTGCCAAAAATTCGATAAGTTGGCGGCAAAATTCGAATCGGTGCGGGCGCTTTCATCGGTGGAAAGCTGGGAGGAGAGCCGTCTTTCTTATCAGGCGGAAACACTGCCCGTCACGATCAAGATACTCTCCGCGGACCCCGACGGCATGAAGGGGACAGACAGGGAGAAATTGACGCTCGCTTCAATGGCGCGCGCGGCGATCACGAAGCCCTATGCGGACAAGATGGCGAACAGGCACCCGTGGTGCGTTGCGGCAGTGCCTTCGGTCGGCTGGGCGAAAAAAGTGTTTCCCGAAGAGCGCGCGGGCGCGGCGGTCGAGAAACTGTGGGAGCTGATCCTGAAAACTTCCCGTGCGGACGGGAAAGATCCGCTCACCGACTGGATGTGGCACAATCGCGACCTGAAAGAAAAGTGCGACGTACTGAACGCACACCGTTTTGTGTCGCTTGAATACAAGAGCGCAAACGGCACCGATTTCAAAGTTGGGCTTATCAGGAATGCCCGTTTTATATCGGGCAAAAAGTGTACGGCGGACGGCAGATATTTCAATCCCAACATTCCGACCGAAGAATGCTTCACGACTCCGAAAAGAGGGGATGCGGAAGGGATCGTGTACGCGGTGCGGCCGCTCTCTTTCGGCGGGGAGCTGATCGAGGATTTCTGGATCCGTTTTGAAGGGGGCAGGGCTGTCGCCGCGGGTGCGAAGAAAAACGAGGCGCTTCTGAAGAGCATTCTTTCCATGGACGAAGGCGCAGCCTATTTGGGAGAATGCGCGCTGGTGCCTTACGATTCACCCATCAACAAGACAGGAGTACTCTTTTATAATACGCTGTTTGACGAAAACGCCTGCTGTCATCTCGCACTGGGGCGGGGATATAGCAACACGATCGAGAACTTTGCTTCGCTCTCTAAGTCGGATTTTACCGCGATGGGGGTGAACGACTCGGACATTCACGTCGATTTCATGATCGGCGCGGAAGATCTGGATATCACGGGCGTGACCGAAGAGGGCGTGCGCGTTCCCGTATTCAGAAAGGGGAACTGGGCTTTATAAGAGATCGAACGGAAGGCGGAACTATGCAGAAAACGATATTGAAAAATTATGCGAAACTGCTCGCGCGTACGGGGCTGAACGTGCAGAAGGGGCAGGACGTTATCATCACCGCGCAGGCGGAAAATGAGGAATTTGTCCTCATGGTCGCCGAGGAATGTTACCGCGCGGGCGCGAGACGGGTATTCCCCGATTGGGGGCACCAGCCTCTGTCCAGGCTTTCCGCAAATGAGCGGAGCGAGAAGGAACTTTCGCGCGTTCTTCCCTGGGAAGAGGAACGCCTGCGTGCAGGAGTGAAAACGCTCCCTGCGCACCTTTATATCCTGAGCGAAGATCCCGACGGCATGCAGGGGATCGACGCGGCAAAATACGCGGCGGCAATGCAGTCGCGTTCGAAGATCATCAAGCCTTATCGCGATCAGACGGAAAACAAAGAGCAGTGGTGCATCGCGGCTGCAGCAGGAGAAGCGTGGGCGAAGAAGGTTTTCCCCAAGGACAGCGGCGCGCGTGCGGCGGAAAAGCTATGGCGCGCGATCATAACCGCTTCGCGTGCGGAAGGCAACCCTATGGCAAACTGGGCGGCGCATAACAAAGAACTGGCGCTTCGCTGTGCATATCTCAACGGGCTGGGGCTTTCTTCTCTCGAATACAAAAGTTCCAACGGCACCCGCCTTTGTGTCGGGCTGATGAAAGATGGCATCTTTGCGGCAGGGGAGGAAAAGACGCTTTCGGGCGTTTCTTTCAATCCGAATATCCCATCCGAAGAGGTGTTTACCACGCCCAGGCGGGGCGAGGCGGAAGGCATTGTCTATTCGACCAAGCCGCTTTCCTGGCAGGGGCGGCTGATCCGCAATTTTTCCGTGCGCTTTGAGGGCGGGAGAGCGGTGGAAGTACACGCATCGCAGGGCGAAGCCGATCTCAAAAAACTCATCGCCATGGACGAAGGCGCGCCGTATCTGGGCGAATGTGCGCTCGTTCCTTTCGAGTCCCCCATCAACAAGGCGGGCGTCCTCTTTTACAATACGCTCTTCGACGAGAACGCGTCCTGTCATCTCGCCTTCGGGCGCGGATTTTCAAACTGCGTGCGCGGCTATGAAGAGATGTCCGACGAAGCTCTCGCCGCCTGCGGCGTGAACGATTCCATGGTACACGTCGATTTTATGATCGGCTGTGAAGATCTGGAGGTCGTGGGCGTCACGGCGACGGGTGCGCGTATCCCCATCTTTAAAAAGGGCGGCTGGGCATTCGAGGCGGACGGCTGAGAAAGTCTGACCGAAAAATCGCCCCGCGAGGCGGCAATTTGCCGACTCGCGGGGCGATTTCATTTTGATTTTGTAAAATAGAACGGCTATGCGCATTCGGCCGTCCGGATGGGGCGTTGATGCGCATTTTGCCGCCTGACAAGAAAGCCGCTGTGCGTATCAGACATTCAGCGTGAGAGCGGGAGTGCTTTTTTGTCGGAAGAGAGGGTCGCCGAATCAAACAGGCGGGCTTTTCTGATCGCACAAGTCCATAAAAGGATGCAGGAAAGCACACTCGCCGCAGCGACGGCAAAAAACAGGATAAAACCGTATTTACCGATGAAAAAGCAGGCGACCATGATCGCCATTTCGGGAATGAGCCCGCACAGGGACAAGATCATGACGGGAATGCTGTTTTTAACGGCTGCCGTTTCGTTTGTCCAGTCGTATTTCGGGAACTTGTAATTGAGCCAGATGCCGAGCA
>CALVSU010000144.1 GCA_944359385.1 uncultured Clostridia bacterium
CCATGTTGTTCACGTTGAACGCGCCGATCGCATAGCCGCCTTTATAGGCTTTTTTAAACATTTCGGTAGATGTGACTAAAGGCATAAAAGTTCCTCCGATATAAATTTTTGAATCGTATTTATTTTACACTAAACGCGGATAAAAATCAATACAATTTGAGAAAATATCGATAAATCGCTTTTAATTTTTTTTGTGCGAGTGCTATAATATAGATATAAAACAGAAAAAAGAGGCTCCGTTTCGTGCAGTTTCTGAAGGAAGGGAGCATCGGACAGAGGAGGACATCATGAGGGATCCGAGAATAGAAAAACTTGCGGACGTACTTGTCAATTATTCGGTACGCTGCGGGAAGGGCGAGAAAGTGCTCGTGGAAGCGCGGGGCGTCGACGCGCAGCTAATCAACGCCGTCGTGGAGAAGGTGTTTGCCGCGGGCGGGTATCCGTTTGTGGACGTGATCGACCAATCCGTGGAGCGCGCGCTTTTGATGGGAACGAGCAGGACACACTGCGAATTGCGCGCAAAATATGCAAAATACCGTATGGAGGACATGGACTGCTATATCGGTATTCGCGGGGGGGACAACTCCTTCGAACTGTCGGACGTGCCTGCCGCCAATATGCAGGTATATGACCGCGTTTATTCTTTTCCCGTGCATCACGAGACGCGCGTGAAAAAGACGAAATGGGTGGTCCTGCGCTATCCGAATCCGTCTATGGCGCAGAATGCGGGCACATCCACCGAGCGTTTCGAGGATTTCTATTTTGACGTTTGCACGCTCGATTATTCGAAAATGGACAGGGCGATGGACGCTTTGCAGGCGCTCATGGAAAAGACGGACAAAGTCCGCCTCGTCGCGAAAGGCACCGATCTCACCTTTTCCATAAAGGGGATCCCTGCGGTCAAATGCGCGGGCCATATGAATATTCCCGACGGAGAAGTGTACACTGCGCCCGTGAAAGACAGCGTGAACGGGGTGATCACTTTCAATGCGCCCACGCTGGAAAACGGCATCAAGCACGAGAACGTCCGCCTCGTCTTCAAAAACGGGAGGATCGTGGAAGCGACGTCGTCGGACACAAAGGCGCTCAACGACGTTCTGGATACGGACGAAGGGGCGCGCTATGTCGGTGAATTTGCGATCGGGGTAAACCCTTATGTAACGTCGCCCATGTTGGACATTCTTTTTGACGAGAAGATCTCCGGCTCCATTCATTTTACGCCGGGGTGCTGTTATGACGATGCGTACAACGGGAACAAATCGAGCGTGCATTGGGACATGGTGCTTATTCAGACCCCCGAATGGGGCGGCGGCGAAATTTATTTTGACGATATGCTCATCCGCAAGGACGGGCTGTTCGTGACCGAAGCGCTCCGCTGTCTGAATCCCGAAAATCTGAAATGACACGCGTATTTCGCTGTTTGGGCAAATTGCGGAAAAAAGAGACGTTTTTGTACGAAAAAGTTATAAAAATCGTAAAATTTAAAGTATTTTGCGCAAACTATTGACTAAATTTTTCACATTTGATATAATAAGAATGCTGGAAAAAATAGCGATAAAATTCAATTTTTTATAAATGGAGGACTAAATTCTATGGCAAACGTAAGAGTTGCGATCAACGGATTCGGCCGCATCGGCCGCCTCGCTTTCAGACAGATGTTCGGCGCTAAGGGCTACGAAGTCGTCGCGATCAACGACCTCACCAGCCCCGCAATGCTCGCTCATCTTTTGAAGTATGACTCCGCTCAGGGCAGATACGCTCTCGCGGACAAGGTTTCCGCTACGGAAGATTCCATCATCGTCGACGGCAAAGAGATCAAGATCTATGCCGAGAAAGACGCGAAGGATCTGCCTTGGGGCAAGATCGGCGTTGACGTCGTTCTGGAATGCACGGGCTTCTATTGCTCCAAAGCGAAGAGCCAGGCGCATATCGACGCAGGCGCGAAGAAAGTCGTTATCTCCGCTCCCGCGGGCAACGACCTGCCTACGATCGTTTACAGCGTGAACGAGAAGACGCTCAAAGCTTCCGATACGATCATTTCGGCGGCTTCCTGCACGACCAACTGCCTCGCTCCCATGGCGAACACCCTCAACAAGTTCGCGAAGATCAAGAAAGGCTACATGACCACCATTCACGCATATACGGGCGACCAGATGACCCTCGACGGACCTCATCGCAAAGGCGACCTGCGCCGCGCAAGGGCTGCTGCGGTGAACATCACGCCGAACAGCACGGGCGCCGCAAAGGCGATCGGGCTGGTCATCCCCGAACTCAACGGCGTTCTCGACGGTTGCGCGCAGCGCGTTCCCGTTCCCACCGGTTCCCTGACGCAGCTCGTTGCGATCGTGGAAGGGGAAGTGGACAAGGACGGCGTGAATGCGGCGATGAAAGCGGCGGCTTCCGATTCCTTCGGCTACACCGAAGACGAGATCGTTTCCTCCGATATCGTCGGCATCACCTACGGCTCGCTGTTTGACGGCACGCAGACCAAATGCATGCCTATGGGCGACGGTTCCACGCTCGTGAAGGTCGTTTCCTGGTACGACAACGAAAACTCTTACACCAGCCAGATGGTCCGCACCATCAAATATTTCGCTGAATTGAAGTAATCCGTTCAATCGGCAGCCCGCCGCGCATTGCGCGGCGGGTATTTTTTTGCCTGCACGGGGAGTCGTTCGGCTTTTTTCAGACGGGTATCCGTCGGGCGTCTGTTTCGGGCGAGCCATTCGGGAACGGGGATCTGTTTGGTGCTTTTTTTGGGCGAGCCGTTCGGGGGGCGGGTATCCGCTCGGCGGATTTTTGCTGAGGGAAAGAAGATCTGTTTTTCAGGCGCGGCGTTTTTTGTTCGGGAGATGCTGACAGTTTTTCCGTCGTTTTGCTTGCGGAACGAGGTATGTTGGTTTCGGGCGAATTTATTCATGACTTGCGCGGAAAGATCGGATTTATTTTGAAGAAAAAAGCCCGCATCGCCGATAAAACGGCGGATAAGCGCATATAATTGAATTGTATGGGCAATGTTTTTCGGGAGATGGGGGGATTTATAAAGCTGACGGCGATCCTGATCGGTACGATCGTGGGGGCGGGATTTGTTTCCGGGGCGGAGCTCGTCCGTTTTTTTCCGTCGCAGAATTTTCTTCCCTGCGCCGTGCTGGCGGCGCTTCTGATCTTTGCGGGGTTTTATCTCTTGTTCTACTGCGGGAGAAAATACGGCGGGTTTAACGGAACGCTCGAACGTGTCTTCGGAAAATTTGCGCCGCCCGTAAGGGCGGTGATCCTTGCCGCGTCGTTGGTCACCTGTTCGGGAATGCTTGCGGGTTTGGATTCGGTGATGCTGGAAGGTTTCGGCGTTCCGAAGGTTTTTCCCGTGCTTTCTTTGGGCGTGCTGATCGGGGTGTATTTTTTGTCTGAGCGCGGGACTGTCGCCATCGGTTGGGTCAACCTGTGCCTTGTTCCTGCGATCGTAGCATTTGTCGTTTCGCTTGCGTTCCGCCGCGTGGATTTCGACTACGCCTTCACTCCTGCGGGAGAAGGCATCTATTCCGTTCTGTATGTGATGCTGTACGCGGCGATGAATGTCTTTCTTTCCGCACCCGTGGTCTGCGATCTTGGAGCTCGCATGAAAAAAACGGCGGGAGCGACGGTAGCGGCGTCTGCCGTGATCGGCGGGAGCATCGTCGTCATTCTCGCGAATATCTTTGCGGAGGGCGCGAACGCGATCGGTGCGGATATGCCTTTGCTCGCGGTCATGGGCGCGGGCACCGTCATGGGCAAGATCTTTGCATCCGTTTCGGCGTTCGGCATCATCACTACGTTGTTTTCCACATATTACCCCCTTCATCAGCGCGCGAAAGAGTGTAAAAGGCCGCGGACGGTGCGCCTGATCGTGTGTGCGGCGGTGTTTGTGCTGTCGCGGCTGGGACTGAAAAACATTGTAGGCTATGCTTATCCTGCACTCGGATTGTGCGGCGCGTTTTTTCTGATCATGTGTGCCGCGGTCGCAGGCATCGCACTCAGGAAAAGAACCGCGCAATAAAATCTGCAAGAGGGGCGCTCCGCTTTCAGCGGGGCGCCCCTCTTGCAGAGATCTGCCGCCAAATGAGCGTTCGGCAAAAGTCGGCAACTGTC
>CALVSU010000145.1 GCA_944359385.1 uncultured Clostridia bacterium
CCGAAGTTACCCGTAGGCACCGCAAAGTTCACTTTTTCGCCCATATTGATCTGCCCCGACGATACGAGATCGAGGTACGCGGAAAAATAATAGGCGATCTGCGGCGCGAGCCTGCCGAAATTGATGGAGTTCGCCGAAGAGAGGATATACCCCTTCTTTTTCAGCTCCTCTTTGCAGGTCTCGCTCGTAAAGATGGTCTTGACCGCCGTCTGGCAATCGTCAAAATTGCTCCTGACGGCGAGGACGCAAACATTGTCCCCTTCCTGCGTCGCCATCTGCAGTTTCTGCATCTTGCTGACGCCCTCGTTCGGATAAAAGACCATGATGCGGATGCCCTTTGCGTCTTTGAACCCTTCGAGCGCCGCCTTGCCCGTGTCGCCGCTCGTGGCGACAAGAATGAGCACGTCCTCTTTGACTCCGCAGATGTCGCACCCCTTGCGCAGAAGATAAGGCAAAAGGGTGAGCGCAAGATCCTTGAACGCACAGGTAGGCCCGTGGAAGAGTTCGAGCATATAGAGGGACGAATCGATCTTGACGAGCGGTGCGGCATCGCCGTCGTCAAACTGCGCATAAGCCTTTTCGCAGGCGGCTTTCAGTTCGTCGAAGTCATATTCGTCGAGATATTTGTAAAGGACGGCGGCCGCCCGCTCCGCGTAGCTCATCGGGAGCATTTTTTCAAGCTCTTCCGCAGTCACTGCGGGGAACGTCTCGGGGACGAAAAGCCCTCCGTCCTCCGCAATGCCGTGCGCGATCGCCTCCGCGCCCGTTGCCGTACCTTTTCCCCTGGTGCTGATGAACTTCATACTTCCTCCTGTCTTTTAAGCGGCAAAATACGGCAAGGCATCGCCCCGCCCGAAAAATCGCTTTTGTTTACTCAGTGTTTTACGCTTATAACCGTTTTTCGCCCTTTCCCCGAAAAGAGAAAGGGCGGAAACACACAGACAAATTTACAGATACTTTTTAACGAAATCGGGAAGCTCCTCTTTCGCGCAGCTGCACGTCACATAGATGACCAGATTGTTCGTTTCGGAAAGTTTGTCGAGCATATAATAGAAGGTCGCCATGTCCTTGATGTCCTTGCCCGCGATCCTCGCCGCACCGTCGATAAACAGATATTCGTTGTCGTTGTTCGCGGCGACAGCCCCTTTGACAAATCCGCAAAGCGCGTCTTCGCCGGCTATGTCGTAATCTTCTGTATCGATCAAACGGATATCTCTGTGCAGGTCGTACATATAGCGCTTGGTATTGGTGATAAAGATCATGTGCCCCTTCGCGGACGCAACTTTGCCGTTCGCCTCGTCGATGATGATTTTCGTTTTGCCCGTGCCTTTGGGACCGTAAATTACTTTGATCATTGGAACCTCCGTTAAAATTCTTGGTATCTCTATTTTAAACTATTTTTTTGATTCTTTCAATAGCTTTTCAAAATTTTTTTGCGATTATTTTGAAATATTTTGTGAAAGCCATGAAAAAGCCGCGCGTGCGAAGCCTTCGCCCTCTCGAGACCGCCTTTCCTTCCGTTCGCACGGCGCCGTTCCGTCCGCGGCGCTTTTACTTGCGTTCGCGGCGCACCCTGCCGAAGGCGACGAACTCTCTGTGCTTGTCGCGGTCGAGCGAACGGATCATATTGTCCAGCTCGTCGTCGCCCCAGATGCTGTTGCGCCCCGCCGCATATTCCGCGTCAATGATCTCCTTCATGCCGACGACAAGTTTGTCCTTTTTATCGATCTTATGCTCGTCGGGCAGGAAATAATAATCGTTGATCCAGTACGCGATGCCCGCAAGCCCGCTCGCATTGTTGATGGAAACGCGCGCAGGACGGTTGAGCAGTTTCTCGGTGTCAAAAATATTGTAGATCTCGGGGTCTGCGAGCATGCCGTCCGCATGGATGCCCGCACGCGTCGCATTGAACGCCCTGCCGACAAAAGGCGTGTTCGGCGGGATTATGTAGCCGAGTTCCTCTTCGAAATAGCTCGCGATATCGGTGATGGCGGTGAAATCCATGCCGTCATCCGTGCCGCGCAGAGAAGCGTACTCGATCGCCATCGCTTCGAGCGGGCAGTTGCCCGTGCGTTCGCCGATGCCGAGCAGAGAACAGTTGACCGAGCTCGCCCCGTACAGCCACGCCGTCGTCGCGTTGGTGACCACTTTATAAAAATCGTTGTGCCCGTGCCATTCGAGAAGTTCGCTCGGCACTTCCGCATGGTGATGCAGACCGTATACAAGCCCCTGCACGCTGCGCGGAACGCTCGTTCCTGGATAGGTGACGCCGAATCCCATCGTATCGCACATACGGATCTTGACGGGAATGCCGCTCTCGCGGGAAAGTTTCATCAGCTCGTTCGCAAACGGCACGACAAAACCGTAAAAGTCCGCGCGCGTCAGGTCTTCGAAGTGACAGCGCGGCTTGATGCCGTGCGACAGCGCGCTCTTGACGATGCCGAGATATTTGTCCATCGCCTGCGCGCGCGTCAGGTTCATCTTTTTAAAGATGTGATAATCCGAACAGCTGACGAGAATGCCCGTTTCGGAAACGCCCGCCTGTTTGACGAGTTCGAAGTCCTTTTCGTTCGCGCGGATCCACGTCGTGATCTCGGGGAATTTCAAGCCGAGATCCCGGCATTCTTTCAGCGCGCGGCGGTCCTTTTCGCTGTACAGGAAAAACTCGCTCTGACGGATGATGCCCTTCGGCCCGCCCAGACGGGACATGAGCCTGAACATATGCACGATCTGCTCCACCGTGAATGGCGAAGTGGATTGCTGTCCGTCGCGGAAGGTCGTATCGGTGATCCAGATCTCCGCGGGCATGTCCATCGGAACATGGCGGTAGTTGAACACCACCTTCGGGATCTCTTCATACGGATAAATGTCGCGGAACAGCTCAGGCTCGGCAACGTCCTGCAACTGATAATGATATTTGTCCTCTTCGAGAAGGTTTTTGCTCTTGTCGAAATAGATCACGATTTAAAAGACCTCCTTCACAAACGCCTCGATGCGATCGAGGCCCTCCGCGATGTCTTCTTTGGAAATGGCATAGGACAGCCGCACGCATTCGTCGTCGCCGAACGCAACTCCGGGCACCACCGCGACGCCCTTTTCGAGGAGCATATCCGCGACGTCCAGCGAACCGTTGATCTTTCTGCCGTTGTAACGTTTGCCGTACAGTTTATTGACGACGAGCATGATATAGAACGCGCCGTCCGGCTCGATGAGGTCAAGTCCGTCGATCGCGCGGATGCGTTCGATCATGAATTTTCTCCTGTCGTTGAACACTTCGCGCATCTTTACCAATTCTTCCTCACTGCCGTTGAGCGCGGCGAGGGTCGCGTACTGCGAGATGCTCGTCGGATTGCTCGTCGCGTGGCTCTGGAAAGAGTCGATCGCCTTCGCGACCTCCTTCGGAGCCGCCAGCCAGCCGATACGCCAGCCCGTCATCGCATACGTTTTGGACACGCCGTTGATGATGACCGTCTTTTCTTTGAGCTTTTCGCTGACCGACGCCATGGAAAAATGCTTCACGCCGTCATAGATGAGTTTGGAATAGATCTCGTCGGACAAAACCCAGATGCCCGCGTCTTCCGCGACTTTCCCGAGTGCGCGGATCTCTTCTTCCGTGTAGACCGCGCCCGTAGGATTGGACGGAGAATTAAAAATAAGCATTTTTGTCCTGGGCGTGATCGCCTTTCTGAGGTCTTCGGGGCTGATCTTGAAATGATTTTCCTTTCTGCCCTCCACGAACACGCTCGTGCCGCCGCACACTTTCACCACTTCGGGATAGGTCAGCCAGTAAGGCGCGGGAATGATCACTTCATCCCCCTCTTCGATCAGCGCAAACATCGCGTTGAAGATCGAGTGCTTCGCCCCCGACGACACGATGATCTGCGAAGGCTCGTATTCGAGG
>CALVSU010000146.1 GCA_944359385.1 uncultured Clostridia bacterium
CCTTTTGGAAGACGAACTCAAAGAGATCTGCAAAGAGATTGTGCGTTCGGACGCAACGGACAAAGTCATGATCGGGCTGGATTATTTTGATGCGAGCATCAACCGCATTTCGGCTTGGGTCGTCGGGCAGAGAAATATGCAGAAAGCGCTTCTGTACGCGCTGTTGCAGCCGCACGCAAAACTGCGCGCGTTGCAAGACAGCGGAGAATTTACCGAACAGATGGTCCTGCAGGAAGAGTGCAAGATGCTTCCTTACGGCGACGTATGGGCGGAATATCTGCAAAGATATCAATTTGCGGGCGACGACTGGTTTGAGAGCGTTGCGCAATACGAGAAAAAAGTGTTGAAGGAGAGAAAAGCATGAAAGATATCCTGCAAGCGCCTTTTGTAAAAGAGATGCGCGAAGTGACTGCAAATATGTACCGCCTCGGCTGGGACGAACGCAACGGCGGCAATATTTCTTATCTTCTGGACGAAGATGAAGTCGCGCAGTATCTCGACCTTTCCAAAGTTATCAGGGAGATCCCGACGGGTTTTATTGCCGAATCTTTGGTCGGCAAGATCTTCATCGTGACGGGCACGGGCAAATATTTCAAAAACGTTGACGGGGATCCCGAATCCAACCTCGGGATCATCCGTATCAAGGAAGATGCGACGACGGCGCAGCTTCTCTGGGGGTACAAAGACGGCGGGAAATTCACTTCCGAACTTCCCGCACATCTGATGAGCCATATGGCGCGCCTTTCCGTCGATCCCTGCAACAGGGTGGTCATGCATTCGCACCCGACTAACCTGCTCGCAATGAATTATGTGCATGAACTTGATGAGGCGAAGCTCACGCATACCCTTTGGGAGATGTGCACCGAATGCATCGTCGTATTCCCCGACGGAGTGGGGGTCCTGCCCTGGATGCTCTGCGGCACCAACGAGATCGGCGAAGCGACCGCGGAAAAGATGAAGGAGTTTCGGCTTGTCGTGTGGGGGATGCACGGCATTTACGGCGCGGGCAAAACGATGGACGAGACTTTCGGACTCATCGAAACGGTGGAAAAGGCGGCGCAGATCTATATGCTTACCTGCAACCGTCCGCGCGTGAACACCATAAAAGACGAAGAAATGGTCAGGCTCGCCGAGTTTTTCGGCGTCAGATACAGGAAGGATTTTCTGCATCTGAAAGGCTGATTTATCTGCCCCGCCCGCGCAGTGCGCGGGCGGGGAGAATGCTTTTCGGTTGAGCTGCTCGGTGCAGGTCTGCAAGCACGGGACAGATGCGGCATTTGCAACTAAAAGGATATGTCCGCAGGCGATCTGCGGTAAAATTTTTCGATCAAAAGGAGGAAAACCATGAACAGATTTGTATTGAATGAAACGAGTTACCACGGCGCAGGAGCCATCAGCGCGATCGCGGCAGAAGCCAAAAACCGCGGCTTCAAAAAGGCGTTTGTCTGCTCCGATCCGGACCTGATCAAGTTCCGCGTGACGGACAAGGTGCTGAATGTGCTCGAAGAAAACGGGCTTGCGTACGAAGTGTATTCGGACATCAAGGCGAACCCTACTATCGAGAACGTGCAGACGGGCGTTGCGGCGTTCAAAAAGAGCGGGGCGGATTACATCGTGGCGATCGGCGGCGGCTCTTCCATGGACACGGCGAAAGCGATCGGCATCATCATCGCCAATCCCGAACACGAAGACGTGCGCAGCCTCGAAGGCGCAGTACAGACAAAACATCCTTCCGTTCCCATCATCGCGGTGCCCACGACGGCGGGTACGGCTGCGGAAGTGACCATCAATTACGTCATCACCGATGTGGAGAAAAACAGGAAATTCGTCTGCGTCGATCCGCATGACATCCCCGTGGTTGCGATCGTCGACCCCGAAATGATGAGCACGATGCCCAAAGGTCTGACCGCCGCGACGGGCATGGACGCGCTCACGCACGCAATCGAAGGTTATATCACGAAAGGCGCTTGGGAACTCTCGGATATGTTCCATCTCAAAGCCATCGAGATCATTTCCCGTTCTCTGCGCGGCGCCGTCGCCAACACGGCGGAAGGCAGGGAAGGCATGGCGCTCGGTCAGTATGTCGCAGGCATGGGCTTTTCTAACGTCGGGCTCGGCATCGTGCATTCGATGGCGCACCCGCTCGGCGCGCTGTACGATACCCCGCACGGCGTCGCAAACGCGATCATTCTGCCTACCGTCATGGAATACAATGCACCCGCTACGGGTGAAAAATACAGGGAGATCGCAAGGGCAATGGGCGTGAAGGGCGTCGATGCCATGTCTCAGGAAGAATACCGCAAAGCGGCGATCGATGCCGTCAGACAGCTTTCCCGCGACGTCGGTATTCCCGCTGACCTCAAGGGTATCGTAAAAGAAGAGGACATCGATTTTCTGGCGCAGTCTGCTATGGACGATGCCTGCCGTCCCGGCAATCCGAAAGACCCGACCAAAGAGGACATCATTGCTCTTTACAGATCTTTGCTCTGATATGTTGTAAGAATTGTTCGGGCGCGCGCCGTATGGCGCGCGCCTCTTTCATTCGTCGAAAATTTTACTCTTATTTGACTAAGGTGCGCAATATGGTTGAGAATCGCAGGGGAAAGTGGTAAAATAAAAACATGAAAAAAATTGTGGTTGCAAGCGGGAACAAGGGAAAATTGCGTGAGATCGCAGAGATCTTCCGCGGCGCAGAGGTCGTGTCGATGAAGGAAGCGGGCTTTGTCGGTGATATCGAGGAGAACGGCGCCACGTTCGAAGAGAACGCGCTGATCAAGGCAAAGGCTGTCTGTCAGGCATTGGGCGCGCCTGCGCTTGCCGATGATTCGGGCCTTTGCGTTGATGCGCTCGACGGCGCGCCCGGCGTTTACAGCGCCCGCTATGCGGGCGGTCACGGCGACGATACGGCAAACAACGCGCTTCTATTGAAGAATCTGAGCGGAAAGGCGGAAGGGGAGCGCACGGCATATTTTGAAAGCTGCGTCGCGCTCTGCCTTCCCGACGGAAGGAGCTTTACCGCGAGCGGCAGGACATACGGAAAGATACTCTCTGTGCCCGAAGGGGAAAACGGGTTCGGGTACGACCCGCTCTTTTTCAGCGACGAACTCGGCAAGAGCTTCGGTATCGCTTCCGCAGAAGAGAAAAACGCGGTGTCGCACAGGGCAAAAGCGCTGGCGGCGCTTTCGGAAAAAATCAAGGGGCTTTCTGTATGAAAACCATCGTCGTGATCTCCGATACACACCGCAATCTTGCGCCGCTCGATAAGATCGCCACCGTCCTTTCGGAAAGCGATTATATCATTCATCTCGGCGATATGGCTTCCGACGCGAACGGAATCATGCGGCTGTATCCCGAAAAGACATATATTCTTTCGGGCAACAACGATTTTTTCGGCGGGGAAAAAGAACTTGTGCTGGACGTCGAAGGCCGCCGTATCTTTGCCTGTCACGGACACCGTTACGGCGTGAAGAGCGGAACGCAGCGCCTCACGGCGGCGGCAAAGGAGCGATTTTGCGACATCGCCTTGTTCGGTCATACGCATACCCCGTTTGTGCAGGAAGAGGACGGGGTCCTGCTGATCAATCCCGGCTGCATGACGCGGTTTTCGCCTTCCGCGACGTATTGTTATCTTGTGATCAACAGGGACAAAGCGGTGCCTACGATCGTCGAGATCAGATAGGCGGGACATGATCGGAGCGGATAGAAAAAATTGTAAAAAAGACGGGAAAAAGCCCGCAAATCGATTGACAATCGGCGATGTTTTTTGATATAATCTTTTAGCGTTGTGAATGCGGGTGTAGTTCAATGGTAGAATTCCAGCCTTCCAAGCTGGCTGCGTGGGTCCGATTCCCATCACCCGCTCCAAAA
>CALVSU010000147.1 GCA_944359385.1 uncultured Clostridia bacterium
AGACGAAAAACGGCAAAATTCAAGAAGGGGTTTTTACCAATGAATCTGATTTACGGCGTTAAAGACAGACCCAAAGCGGTGCAGCTGATCCTGTTTGCGCTGCAGCAGTTGCTCGCGATCCTCGCGGCGACGATCGCGGTGCCTATGATCATCGGGCACGGAATGTCGGTATCCGCCGCGCTGTTCGGCGCAGGCGCGGGGACGTTTGTGTACTTGCTCTTTACCAAATTTAAAAGTCCCGTGTTCCTGGGCAGTTCGTTTGCGTTCATCGGCTCCATGACCGCGGCTTTTGCGGGAGGCGTATCCGCATCGCTCGGTTATCTCGGTCTCATCATCGGCGCCGCCTTTGCCGGGCTTGTGTACGTCGTCATTGCGATCGTCGTGAAATTTGTCGGCGTCAAATGGATCGACAAAGTGATGCCCGCCGTCGTGATCGGGCCTACGGTCGCGATCATCGGCCTTTCGCTTTCGGGCAATGCGATCGGCGACGCTGTCAGCGGCGTGTTCGACAGCGGTGCGAGCGCATACATCATGAATACGAACGCGATCCTCTGTCTCATCTGCGCGCTCGTGACGTTCGGCGTTACGATCGTCTGCTCCGTGTACGGTAAAAAGTTCCTGCGCATGATCCCGTTCATCATCGGTATCCTCTCGGGCTATGTGCTGGCGGCGATCTTCACTGTTTTCGGCATCGTCTTTGACGTTGCGGCTCTGAAGATCATCGACTTTTCCCTCTTCAAATCCATGGAATGGTACCCGAACTTTACATTCCTGCAGATCTTCAAGGGCACGCTGACGCCTGCGGAAGGGAGCAGCATCGGCGCTTATATCGGCACCATTGCCGTTGCGTATGTTCCTGTTGCGTTCGTCGTATTTGCCGAACATCTTGCCGATCACAAGAATATTTCTTCCATCATTGAAAGCGACCTTCTGACCGATCCGGGCCTTTCCAGGACCCTCCTCGGCGACGGTGTCGGTTCGATCGCGGGCGCGGTCTTCGGCGGCTGCCCCAATACGACCTACGGCGAATCCATCGGATGCGTCGCGATCTCGGGCAACGCTTCCGTCGCGACGACGTTTGTGACGGCGATCATGGCGATCCTTTGCTCCTTTATCGGCGCTTTCACCACCTTTCTCGATACCATTCCGAGCTGTGTGATGGGCGGTGTATGTATCGCGCTGTACGGGTTTATCGCGGTCAGCGGTCTGAAAATGATCCAGAAAGTCGACCTCAATGACAACGGCAATCTCTTTACCGTTTCTGCCGTTCTGATCGCGGGCGTCGGCGGCATGGCGCTCAAATTCGGTCAGGTCACCGTTACCGCCATCGCGTGCGCTTTGATCCTCGGCATTCTCACCAACCTCATCGTCAATGTTAAAAAGAAGAAGGGGGATGCAGCCGCAGAAGGCGCGGCTCCCGCGGAGGAAAACGTCGCGGCAGATACGGAAGTGAAAGAGCCCGAAGCGTGCGCTTGCGAAGATCATGCGGAAAGCGCCGCCGACTCTTGCAAAAAAACGGAGGAATGACCGCATGGAAAAGTACAGCAACGTCTTTATTTTCGATCATCCGCTGATCAAACACAAGATCTCCATCCTGCGCGACAAGAGGACGGGCATGAAGGAATTTCGCGAACTGGTGGAGGAGATCACCCAGATCATGACGTATGTCAGCATGGATGACGTGCAGCTTGTTCCCGTCGAGGTGGAAACGCCCCTTGAAAAGACGGTACAGTACCGCGTGCCCGAAGAGAGCGTCGCGATCGTTCCCATTCTCAGGGCGGGGCTCGGCATGGTCAACGGGGTACACAAAGTGTTTCCGACCGCACGCGTCGGACATATCGGGATGTATCGCAACGAAGACACGTTGCAGCCGCAGGAATACTATTGCAAACTTCCCGACGGCATAGAAAAGAAGACGGTGATCCTCGTGGATCCCATGCTCGCGACGGGCGGCTCGGCTTGCGACGCGCTCGCTGCGCTCAAAAAACGCGGCTGCAAGAACATCAAAATGATGTCCATCATTGCCGCCCCCGAAGGGATCGAGCGCATTGCGCGCGAACACCCCGACGTCCGCGTCTATGTTTCCACCCTTGACCGCGAGCTCAACGAAAACGGTTACATTCTTCCCGGTCTCGGCGACGCAGGCGACCGCCTCTTCGGTACGAAGTGACCGTTTATAGATGCGTGCGGCATTCAGCGTGAAACGGGCGCTCAGATCAACGGGTAAGGCGGAGAAACGCTTCGCGTGCCGTGTCAAAATTAAAAATACATTGTCAACGGAGTCTTTCTTTCGGGAAAGACTCCGTTTTTGTCATACATCTTTTTTTGTTTGCAGATACTGCTTGCGGAGGAAAACAGATGTGTACGGCGATTTCGTTTTATAAAGACAGTCTGTATTTCGGCAGGAATATGGACATAGAATATCATTTCGGGGAAAAGGTGGCGGTCATGCCGCGGGATTTTTCGTTGCAAACCAAATGCGCGGGTGTTTTGCGGACGCGCTATGCCGTGATCGGCATGGCGAACGTGACGGACGGCTATCCGCTCTATGCCGATGCGATGAATGAAAAGGGGCTTTGTGCGGCGGGACTGAATTTCCCTTCCAACGCGGCGTACGCTGCGGGCGCGGTCGGCGGGAAACGCACGCTCGCGCCTTACGAACTCATCCCGTACCTGCTTGGCAGCTGCGCCGATCTAGCAGAGGCGAAATCGTTTCTTGCGGGCTTGGAACTTGCGGATATTCCTTTTGTGCCTTCACTGCCTGTTGCGCCTTTGCACTGGATGATCGCGGACGCATCGGGGAGCATCGCCGTCGAGCGAACGGAAGAGGGGCTCCGCATTTTTGAGAATGAATTCGGCGTGCTGACCAACAACCCGCCTTTTCCTTTTCACAGGGAAAACGTGCGGCAGTATCTGCATTTATCCGCGGCAAATCCCGAAGCGCGACGGCTCTCTTCATCTGCGGCGCTTCGCGCCGCGCAAACGGCAGAACGCGTCACAAAGAACGCGGCGCCGCGCGCGCGGGAAGGGGCGGGCGGAAAACTTTCTCCATTTTCGCAGGGAGCGGGCGGGCTCGGGCTGCCCGGGGACTTTTCTTCCGCGTCGCGTTTTGTGAAGGCGTGGTTTTGCAGGGAGAACAGCATATGCGTGTCTGAAGCGGCTTCCTGTGTCTCGCAGGTATTTCATGTGCTCGGCGCCGTCGCCATGCCGAGAGGAGCGGTGCTTGCGCCCGACGGACGTCCCGACATGACCATTTATGCCTGCTGTATGGACGCGGCAAATCAAACCTATTATTATAAGACATATGACGGCGGCACGGTGTGTGTCGCCCTGAACGCCGCGCGGAAAAATGCAGACGGGCTTTGTGTGTTTCCGCTTCGGAGCGAACCGAACATTGTGACAGAAGGATAAGCCTGCTGAGATCATTCGGGACGCCGCCAGAGCGGATTTTCCGATTTGAAGGTACAAAGAAACCGCGCGGATCGGTTTTACCGTCGCGCGGAGCGGTGTCCGTTTTAAGGTGTTTACGGCAGATGTCTCGAGAGGCAGGCAAAATGTAAAGACGTATCTGATAGCGGCGGGTTTTCCGTGTGTCATGCGGGGGTCGCGGAGTATGTTTTCCCGATCAGACGGGATGGGAAATATTACGGTTTGGTGTTCGCAGGCTGTGCCGTTTCCGAATTTGGCGCGGGTGCAGAAGTTCTGCACGCGGCGGGAGACGGGGCGGAACGTCTGAAAAAACTTTACGGGGCGCTCGCGGGCGTTCTGCCCGAAAAGGAGAAGATCGCCGCTTTTGTCAATCCGCTTCTTTATATG
>CALVSU010000148.1 GCA_944359385.1 uncultured Clostridia bacterium
GGAGAGAGAGATAGAAAGCATCACGATGAGCATGACATACATGATCTACACAAAGCCGACATGTTTATATCCTTCTGCCATATAATTTTCGTCTATAAAGATATTCGGGAGCAGAGTAAGGCAGAGAACGCTGATCGCAAACATGGCGATAAACAGGAAAGCGCGTGCAAAGTTGAATGGCTGACAGACGCGGTAGAGCATGATCAGTCCCGCAAACGAGATGAGATAAACGGAGATCTCGGTATAGTACTCATCGAAAAGTTCGGGATGGAAATACGAGAATACCGAAGTGCTTTGCACGGCTAGGATGAGTATGATCGCACCGGGTACGGCGCGGCTGAGCACAAACGACAGGAATCGGCCTCTGACGCGGTTCGTGTTCGGTTGCAGGGAAAGGAAGAATGTAGGGAATCCGATCACAAAAAATTCAAGAACCATCATATTGCTCGTCACGAACGGGTACTGTTGCATCAGGATAATGGAAATGATCGCAAAGACCGTCGTAAAAAGCGTCTTCATCAGGTAGAGCGAAGAGGAGTTCTGAATGTTGTTGATGACTCGTCTGCCTTCGAAAACGACTTTTGGCATGGATGCGAAATTATTGTCCGTTAAGATGATATGGCTGACGTTTTTCGCCGCTTCGCTGCCCGACATAACGGTCACCGCGCAGTCCGCTTCTTTCAGCGCAAGAATGTCGTTCACGCCGTCGCCTGTCATTGCGACCGTGTTGCCTTCCGCCTTGATGGATTTTACGAGAACTGCTTTTTGCTCGGGCGTGACTCTGCCGAAAACGGTGTATTTATTTGCGACGGCGGCGACTTCTTTTTCGTTGAAACCTTCCAGCGAAATGTATTTTTCCGCGTTGGAAACGCCCACTCTTCGCGCGACTTCGGATACCGTGACAGGGTTGTCGCCCGAAATGATCTTGACGTCCACATCGTTTTCTTTGAACCAGCGGATGGTCTGCACGGCGTCTTCGCGGATATTGTCCGAGATGGAAATAAGCGCAAGCGGTTTGAAACCGGTGGGAAGTTTGTCGCCCGAAAGTTTTCCGCTTGCAAGGGCTACGATCAGCACGCGAAGTCCCATTGATGCGTATTGATTGATGATCTTGTTCAGCTTTTCGGGAACGTTCCCGAGTACGAATTCAGGCGCGCCGATCGCGACAGTGCCGATGCCTTCGAAGGATACGGCAGAGAGCTTTCTCTTGGAGGAGAAGGGGAGCGTTGCAACGGGTTTGAGCGCGGTGCTGTGTCCGAAATAATTATAGAGAGCGACGGAAGTCTGATTGTTGTCGTTCAGCGAATGCAGGCAGGACCCTACGATCTCGTTGATGCTGTGATCGGTCGGGTTGTTGAGGAGCATACAGTCGTTGACGTTCATTCTGCCGTCCGTGATCGTACCCGTTTTATCGAGACAGAGGACGTTGACGCGCGCAAGCATTTCAAGGGAGTATAAGTCCTGCACGAGAGTGTTGTGTTTCATCAGGCGCAGGATACCGACGGTGAGCGCCACGCTCGTGAGCAGAAGCATTCCCGAAGGGATCATGCCGATGACCACGCTCACGGTGCGCTGGATCGCATTGTTGAGTTGCGTCAGTTCTATGACGGTCGGGTCGTATGCTTTCCAGTTCACGATGAACATGCCGATTGCTATGGGAATGATGAGGAACCCGACGATGTATATGATCAGTTTTGTCGAGCGCATCAGCTCGGAGTTGGGTTTTTTGTATTTCTTTGCCTTCGCCGAAAGGGAATTGAGGTAAGTGTTTTTACCGACCTTGTCGGCGCGGACCTTGCACGAACCGCTGGAAATGAAACTGCCCGCGTACAACAGATCGCCCGCTTCCTTTTTTACGGGTACCGATTCGCCTGTCAGCAAAGATTCGTTGACTTCGACAAAGCCTTCCGCCAGGATGCAGTCGGCGGGGACCTGATTGCCGAGGGAAAGGGAGATGACGTCGTCGAGCACGATGTCTTTTGACGGGATCTCCGTAAGCTCGCCGTTTCTTACGACTTTTGCGGTCGGTACGGTGAGCAGGGAAAGTTTATCCATTTTGCGCTTGGCTTTGATCTCCATCGCGATGCCGAACGCGAGGTTTGCGCCGAAGATCACGACGAAAAGATATTGCTGTATGGGAGCGCCCGAATACAGCAGGGCGATCGCAGCCAGAACGCAGAGCAGGTTAAAGAATGTGCACAGGTTGCCGATAAATATGCTCGCGTATGATTTGGAATATTTCTGGTTGGTGTCGTTGAAGAGAAATTGAGAAAACCGTTCGTTGACCTGTGCGCTCGAAAGACCTTTTGCAATTTCGGGAGAATAGCGCCTGACGTCGCTGTATTGCGGAACGGCGCTTTTTTTCTTTTTGAAACGCTTTTTGATCTCGTTATAATCAACGGGGCGTCCGCTGTCATTTTCCTTTTTGTCCGATGCGCTTTCGTCCGAGCGCTGTGCAAGCTTTTGTTCAACGAATGAAGTTACTGTCTGCGTTTTTCGCTCGGCGGCGGATACGGACTCCGCCGACTCTGCGGTGGGTTTGCGTGTCTCTTCGGGTTCAGCCGAACGCGCGTTCGCGCCCGTTCGGGATGATGATCCCGCGCGGGTGCGGCTTGCTGACGTATTCACGCTTTTCCTTGCAGAAGTTTTCTTTCGTGCGACGGGTCTGATCTGCTCGGTCTGTGTCGCAGCCGATGCGGATGAAGGGACGTTTTGCGCTTCATTCGGCGTGTTTTCTGTTTCGAGGGGAAGGGCGCCGTCTGTCTCTTGTGCGGGCGCTTTTTTCCTGGTTGCCATTCGGATCGTTTTCATCCTCCCGTTATCTTCATGTAAGCGTTACATTCTGTTATTATAATGCAACGACCATAAATATTATACCATAAACACACGTCGATTACAATCGAACGCTCAACCAATTTGACAGAAATTCGCGGCTCTTTTACAATTATATGCTTATATTTATTGCAAAAAAAATAAATTTGGGGTAAAATATTTTCTGAACCAATACGGAGGCAAAGAGTTATGATCGATATCAATCTTTTAAGAAACAATCCTGATCTGGTCAGGGAGAACATCAAAAAGAAATTCCAGGACAAAAAACTGCCGCTTGTCGACGAAGTTCTCGAACTCGACAGAAAAAAGAGAGAATTGCAGAAAGAGGGGGACGAGAGGAGAGCGAAACGCAATACGCTCAGCGCGACGATCGGAAAGCTGATGAAAGAAAAGCGCACCGAAGAGGCAAACGCGGTGAAAGCAGAAGTCGTCGCCAACAATGCGCGTATCGCCGAGATCGAAAAGGAAACGGAAGAGGTTTCCGATCAGCTCAAAAAAGACATGATGTCTATTCCGAACATCATTGCGGACGACGTGCCGATCGGAAAAGACGATTCGGAAAACGTCGAGCGCAAACGCTTTCTGGAGCCGAAAGAAAAACCTTTTGAAGTCCCGTATCACCTGGATATCCTCGAAAAATTGTGCGGCATCGATATCGACAGCGCGCGCCGCACGAGCGGTCAGGGGTTTTACTATCTTTTGGGCGATGTAGCACGCCTGCATTCCGCCGTATTGACGTATGCGCGCGATTTCATGATCGACAAAGGTTTCACTTATGTTATTCCGCCGTATATGATCAGGAGTGACGTTGTTTCGGGCGTCATGTCTTTTGAAGAGATGGACGGCATGATGTATAAGATCGAAGGGGAGGATCTCTACCTGATCGGTACGAGCGAACATTCGATGATCGGCAGGTTCATGAATACGGTGCTCGACGAAAAAGATCTGCCT
>CALVSU010000149.1 GCA_944359385.1 uncultured Clostridia bacterium
TTCATAAAGAGGATGACCGCGCAGACACTCCGACAATACGCACCCAAAATCATAAATCATTCAACGCGACCGTCAACCGTCTAAAAGCAGACTCCGCCGCGCTCAAAATTGCGACGTTACAGACAGGCAATGCAAAAATTCGACGATGACTGCAACAGCCGCGGAGCAAAATTGCTCTGCGGCTTTTATAAAAAATATTTTGTACAGATCCGCTTATACGCCATGCTTTGCAGCGTACAGGCAGGAAAAGATCACGCTGTGTAATCCGTGCAAAAGAAAGGTCAATCCAGCCTGATTTCGGCGAGCTCTTTGGGCGGGATCTTCTGCGACGAAGTTTCCACCGTCTTTCTGACGAGGACAGACGCCTTATTGATAGGAATATTTGTGCCTGCACCCGCAACGCAACCTCCCGGGCACCCCATACCTTCAATGAGAGCGCCGTTGAGTTTCCCCATCTTGGCGAGCAGCAAGATTTTGCGGCAGTCTTCCAGTCCCTCTACGTGCTGGATATCCACTTTCGTATCGGGATAATATTCCGCCACACACTTTTCGATCGCACCCGCGACACCGCCCGCAACGGCATAACCTCTGCCCGCGCCCGTCGCGTCGTTCATTTCCGCCTTTTTGTCGAAAGTTTCAAAATCTATCCCTTTCGCTTCGAAGATCGCGGACAGCTCCTCGAACGTGATGACGAAATCCACGTCACTGCGGACCGTCCTTCTGGACGCTTCGAGTTTTTTCGCCGCGCAAGGACCGATAAACACGACGCGGTAATCGGGATATTTTTTCTTGATCGTGCGCGCCGTCGCCACCATAGGAGTGAGCGTATTGGAGATCTTATCCGCCGACTCGGGGAAATAACGCTTGATCAGCATTGCCCATGCAGGACAGCAAGACGTAAGCATGAACGGCTGTTTGCCCGTTGCGACACGCTCCGCGTAATGCTCTGCTTCCGTCGCCGCCCCCATATCCGCACCGAGCGCGACTTCGAACACGTCTTTGAACCCGAGCTCCAACAAAGCCGCTTTTACCTTATCGGGCGTCGCTTTGTCGCCGAATTGCCCGACATAAGAAGGCGCAACTTCCGCGATGATGTTGTCGCCGCGACGAAGGGCGCGGATGAGCTGAAAAATCTGTGATTTGTCCGCGATCGCACCGAACGGGCAATTGACCATGCACATACCGCAGGAAACACATTTGTCGTTGTTGATCTTCGCCCTGCCGAGGTCATCCGATTCGATCGCCTTGACGCCGCAAGCTTCCGCGCAGGGGCGCGTCTGATGCGCGATCGCATCATAGGGGCAAACGCTCTTGCATTTTCCGCATTTGATGCACTTGCTCTCGTCGATGACCGCCCTGCCGTTTTGAATAGAAATGCACTGTTTCGGGCAGACCGCCGTGCAGGGATGCGCCACACAGCCGCGGCAGTTGTCCGTCACCTTATAGCGGTTGGGCGGGCAGGCGGCGCAGGCGGAAGGAATGACCTGCATGAGCGGCGGCTCATAATATTTATCCGCAATGTCGCTTTCCCGAAGCCCGCTCGTGATGTGCACGGGCACGTCTTCGGGACGAAGAGAGAGCCCCATCGTCAGGCGCACGCGCTCCGAACAGATGGCACGTTCCCTCCAGATGCTCTCGCGATACAGCGGTTTGTCGCCGGGCGTGATTTTATAGGGTATTGCCTCCACCGCGTCTTTGATGGTTTCCTTGTCGCAATCGAACGCGACGCGCGCCACCTCGACAAAAACCTGCCGTCTTAATTTTTTCAAAGGCGTTAAAAGTCCTCTTTCCATAATGCTGTTCTCCGTTTTTCAGATTCTCGCCTTTTCCCCTTCAGATATGCATATCCGCCGCAGAGCGGCGCAGTAAATTTCATACTCTGCCGTGTTTCACGAGCAAAGCGTTTAGTTTTTCCGTGTCTTTATCCGAAGGCAGCCGCTCCGCCCTGTATATCCAATTCCCTTGGGACGTGGAAGGCGTATTCATCCGCGAACCGTTCAAAAGCACGTCCTGCAAAGGCACAACGGAAAGAGACGAACGGCACGCCAATGCAAGCTCGACGACGCTCTCCGCAGCGCTTTTCGCCCCCGAAACGCGTCGGGAAATACCCGCTTTTTTCAATTCGTCACGGATACGCGCGCAATATGCTTTCAATTCGCCTTCCGACATATTCTCAAAAAAACTGAGAAGTGTATCGTTGTCATGTGTTCCCGTATAACAGACACTGTTTTCCGCGATGTTCGAAGGGAGATAAGGGTTTTGCGGGTTGCCGTCAAAAGCAAATTCCAGCACTTTCATTCCGGGATAACCCGTCTTTTTCATCAGACGGTATACTCCCACATCCAGCGTGCCGAGATCTTCCGCGATAAAATCAAGCCTGCCCAACTTTTGTTCGATCGCATAGAAAAGCGCATAGCCCGGGCCCTTTCTCCAACGGCCGCCCACCGCCGTTTCTTCCCCCGCATCGATCTCATAGTAGCGGTCAAATCCGCGGAAATGATCGATGCGCACTACGTCGTAGAGCGAAAAAGCGCGGCGTATGCGCTCCGTCCACCAGCGGTATCCGTCCGCGGCGTGCACCTTCCAATCGTACACAGGATTCCCCCAGAGCTGACCCGTCGCCGAAAAATAATCGGGCGGGACCCCTGCGACCTTTTTAGGCTTCCTGTTTTTGCCCAGTTTGAAAAGCTCGGGATGCGCCCATACGTCCGCCGAATCGCGCGCTACGTACAGGGGAATATCTCCTATGATACGCACGCCCGCTGCGTTCGCATAGCTTTTAAGCGCTTTCCACTGCGACAAAAACTCGTACTGCAAAAAGAGCCAGAATAAGTATTCGCTTTTGTTCTCCTCTTTAAACGCATCGAGCGCCGCTTTGTCACGGTATTTATACGGTTTTCCCCAAAGATCGAAGCTTTTGTTGCCGCTTTTCTGCTTGATCGCCATATAAAGGGCGTAATCTTCAAATTCTCCTCCGTCGATAAACGCGCGAAAGCCCGCGTCGTTCACGTCGAAACGGGAAAAAGCGCGGCGGAGTACGGCGTATTTTTCACTGTACAGAAAACCGTAATCCACACCGCCCTTGCCGAGAACGGGCAAGATCTCGCTCTTTTTGATTAGTCCCTTCCCCGCCAACGCGAAAAGGTCTATAAAATACGGATTGCCCGACGACGCAAAAACCGACTGATAAGGCGAATCACCGAACCCCGTCTGCACGAGCGGAAGGATCTGCCAATATTTGACCCCTGCCGCTTTCAGAAAATCCACAAACCGATATGCGCCTTCCCCCAGCGTGCCGATCCTCTCCTTCCCGGGAAGGGAAGAGATATGTAACAGAATGCCCGCTTCGCGCGCTTTGAACGCTTGTTTCATATTGCCTCCGCTTATTTTTCCTCTTTTCTATCTATTTTACCATAAAAACTCCGCTTTGCAACCGATTTTTAAAGAAAATACCCCTCCAAACAAGAAGAAACCCGCAGACATTCGCGTCTGCGGGCATATCGTGACAAAAAACTGCCTTGCCGGAGCGTTTTCGCGACGACACAGCGGCGTTTTCAGCGCCTTTCTTTTCCGCAACAGGGTCATTGCCCCGAATTTTTTATCTCTATACCGCGGGCGCATCTTTACGCCCTTTCTGCTGCAGTACACGCGCGCCCTTAGAAAAGCTTCGCTTCGGCGGAACGGTCAGCCGCGGGAAAAGAACTTTTCCAGACGGACTG
>CALVSU010000150.1 GCA_944359385.1 uncultured Clostridia bacterium
TATCGATATTTTCTCAAATTGTATTGATTTTTATCCGCGTTTAGTGTAAAATAAATACGATTCAATAATTTATATCGGAGGAACTTTTTATGCCTTTGGTCACATCTACCGAAATGTTTAAAAAAGCCTATAAAGGCGGCTATGCGATCGGCGCGTTCAACGTGAACAACATGGAAACCATTCAGGGTATCGTCGAAGCGGGCAAGGAATGCAACTCGCCCCTCATCCTGCAAGTCTCCGCGGGCGCGCGCAAATATGCAAATCCCGTTTACCTCAAACATCTGATCGAAGCGGCGGTCGACACGACGGGCATCCCCATCGTCATGCACCTCGACCACGGCGCCGACTTCGAAGCTTGCAAATCCGCGATCGACGACGGATTTACTTCCGTCATGATCGACGCTTCGCACCACGCCTTTGCCGAAAACATCGAGATCACCAAAAAAGTCGTCGAATACGCGCATGAGCGCGGCGTCGTCGTCGAAGCGGAGCTCGGTCAGCTCGCCGGCATCGAAGACGCCGTCAACGTCAAAGCGGAAGACGCCTGCTTCACCCATCCCGACGAAGTCTGCGAATTCACCGAAAAGACGGGCTGCGATTCCCTCGCCATCGCCATCGGCACCAGCCACGGCGCATATAAGTTCAAACCCGGTCAGAAGCCCCAGCTGCGTTTCGATATCCTCGAAGAAGTCGGCAAACGTCTGCCCGGGTTCCCGATCGTCCTGCACGGCGCTTCTTCCGTTCCTCAGGACAAGGTCGCGATCATCAACCAGTTCGGCGGCAAAATGCCCGACGCGATCGGCATTCCCGAAGAAATGCTCAGGAAAGCTGCCACGATGGCGGTCTGCAAGATCAATATCGACTCCGACCTGCGCGTCGCTTGCACCGCGGCGATCCGCAAACACTTCTTTGAACACCCCGACCACTTCGATCCCCGTCAGTACCTCGGCGACGCGAGGACGGCGGTCAAAGAGCTCGTCAAGCACAAGATCGTTGACGTGCTCGGCTCCGACAATAAGGCATAATTTCTCTTGAAACAGTAAAGCCCGACGGCTCAGCCGTCGGGCTTTTGATTTTACCTCATCGAACTCTTTACACTCACTAAAACGACAGAGTCCGCCCCTCGCACAAGACAGAAAACACTCCTTTTCCTTTCGAACAGCAAAAGCCGCGGACCTTGCAAACAAAAAAGATACGGATCCCTGTCCGAACCAAAAAATAGCCGTCGTCTGCCAGTCATAAAATGAAATTGCCGCCTGCCGCCGCGAAAAAAACGTTGCGGCAAACGACATGACAAGGCAAACAACCCTTTCTATCCCTTGCGGAAAACATACCCGCAGCAAGGATGTCCTTTGGCAAGTTCGCCGCTTCGCTCGCAGACGATCTTGGGCGTCAGACCGCGAAAAGACTGTTGCTCATACTCACAGAAAACGGCGCAAAGTTCCACGCACCCGAATTTCTTTGTGACCGTATAATACAGACACTGCGCAATATCGAAGGTAATGCGCCGCCGTTTGATCTTTAATCCGGTATACCGCCATACGCTCGCGGGAAATTTGGAAGCCATAAACTTTCTGATGTTGCGGCGGAATGCCGCAAACGGCATGAACTTCCGCGTCTGCGCGGCGAGGATCTCCGCTGTGTTTTTTGCGGCTTTTTCCGTTTCCGTGCGCACAAGCCCCAAAGCCGCAGGCTCTCTGTATCCCTCCGCCAGCAACGTCTTATAATAGGCGATCACGGGATATACGAGTCCTTTAAGTTGCCTTTTAAGCGCCTCGTCGTTCCTGTAATCGGTGGTAACGACAAGTTCCGCATACAGTTTCGCCGCGCGGCGGAAGATCTTTCCGCCCTGTTCCTCGCCGAACTGCAAGTTACAGTCGCGCTCCAAAAAATTCAGTTCCGTCTTGCCATATTCCATGGTCCTTAAACAGCTCCCCCGCCTTTCGGCAAAGACCGACGCCCTTCTCCCGAGGCGCCCTTTTTATCCTCTTTATTATAAATCAGCCACGCCGCCTTTGTCAATAAGTAGAAAAATTTTTTAAAAAGTTCTTGACTTTTTTATTTTTTGTGATATAATATTTATTGATAATAATTCTTATTTAATAGGCGATATGAATACAAGAAATACGATACAACGCACTCTCGTTTTGGAGACTGTGCGGGAAATGCACAACCATCCCGATGCGGAACAGGTCTATGAAAAAGTTGCGGCGGCACATCCGACCATCAGCAAAGCGACGGTCTACAGAAACCTCAACCTGCTCGCCGAACAGGGCGCGATCAGAAAGATCTGCACGAGCGAAGGCGCCGACAGGTTTGATTTCAGAACGGACGAACATTATCATATGCGCTGCCGTCTTTGCGGGAAAGTTCTGGATGCGCCTGACAAATGCACGGCGTTTTCTCTGCCCCGCGCGGGAGAAGATTTTACTGTTGAACAAATCAATATCGAATTGGTCGGACTTTGTTCCGATTGCAGAAATAAAAACTGAAACCGGAGGATATCACAATGGCAAAAGAACTCAAAGGAAGCAAAACAGAGAAAAACCTGCAGACGGCTTTCGCGGGCGAATCGCAGGCGAGAAACAAGTACACCTATTATGCGAGCAAAGCGAAAAAAGACGGCTTCGTGCAGATCGCCAATCTCTTTGAAGAGACGGCAAACAACGAGAAAGAGCACGCAAAGATCTGGTTCAAACTTCTGCACGGCGGCGACGTCCCCTCGACGGAAGAAAACCTCATCGATGCAGCCGCAGGCGAAAATTACGAATGGACGGATATGTACGCAACTTTTGCCAAAGAAGCAAAAGAAGAAGGGTTCGACCACATCGCGTTTCTCTTTGAAAAAGTGGGCGAGATCGAAAGAGAACACGAAAAACGCTATCTCGCCTTGCTCGACAATGTGAAAAACGGTCTCGTTTTCTCGCGCGACGAAGAGTGCATCTGGCAGTGCTCCAACTGCGGACACATCGTCATCGGCAAAAAAGCCCCCGAGATCTGTCCCGTTTGCTCGCACCCGAAGGCATATTTCCAGCTCAGAGCGGAAAATTATTGAGCCCTTTCCCTGCGGCGGCTTTGCCGCCGCAGATCTTTTTTAAGGAGCATGACATGGATCCGAAAGCGTTTCAAGCGATCTCTTACGGCGTTTACGTCGTGAGCACATGGGACAACGGCAGACCAACGGGGTGCACCGCAAACAGCGCCGCACAGATCACCGCTTCCCCCGCGACCTTTATCGTCAGCATCAACAAAAACAACTACACAAACCAGTGCATTCGCGACTGCGGTCATTTCGCCGTCAGCGTGCTGTCGGAAAAGACAGACCCTTCCGTCATCGGCGTGTTCGGCTTTCGTTCGGGAAAGGACTTTGACAAATTCTCCGAAGTACCCTACGAGATACGGGACGCCATGCCTGTCGTCACGGACAGCTGCGCCTACATCGCCTGCAGAGTGATCGACTCGATGGATACGCCCACGCATACCGTCTTCCTCGGCGAAGTCATCGGCGCCGAAACACTCAGCGGCGAACCGCCCATGACGTATGCCTATTACCATAAAGTCGTGAAAGGCAAAACGGCTAAAAATGCGCCCACTTACCTGCCCGAAGAAAACACGGACAGCAAAACGGGCAAATACGTCTGCTCCGTCTGCGGATACGTTTACGACGGGAATACCCCCTTCGAACAACTCCCTGACGATTGGACCTGCCCCGTCTGC
>CALVSU010000151.1 GCA_944359385.1 uncultured Clostridia bacterium
CAACCTGGCCCGGTTCGACGGCGTAAAATACGGGGCTCGTATCCGCGGTATGATTGGCACGCAGCGCCAGCACTTTATACTTGTTTCCGGAAGTGTAAAACTCTTCGCCGGGTCGGACAAGCGCGGCTTCCACGCGATTGCCCATGTCGTGCTGCGCGATCTGCCCGGAGATCTTATCGTATCCGTCCTGCGCGGCATAAAACCGTACCGATCTGTGTTCGTGGCTGATCGGATCGGATAATATTTCCAGATCCGCAGGATACAGATGATCGCTGTGACTGTGCGTGATGAGGCAGTCGCCGATCTTCTCCCATTCGATCGCATACAGGAGCGAATGGAAGACGGTGTCCGCATTGAAATCGATCAGCAGTTCTCCGTCTACCAGCGCCTGCGAGCGGGAGCGGAGCGCCCTGCCGCCCGTGCGGCGGGATTCCGCGCACACTCTGCAACGGCAGTAAGGCGCAGGCACTGCCTCATACGCGGCCGTTTCCAGATATTTGATCCTCATGCCCGTTTCCCCTTTTCCAATCCGAGTTCTTTCAGCAGAGGCGCGAAGATGCCGCCCTGCACCGTACGGTTGAAGAAGTGTTCGATGAGGCCCGTCTTTGTGTCGTACCAATCACCGAACGGTTTGCGCGAGGAGCTTTCCGCAAGATAGGTAAGTACGGGCGCGTACAGCGCTTCCGTCTTTTCCCTTTCGTCCGTCAGCGCCGCGCACCAGAGGATCCAGTCGGACTTCGTATAATCCCTGCGCGTATCCAGCGGCACGCCGCAGCGCTCGTTCTTCTGGATATAATAGGACGTTTCCCGCTCGCAGACGTCCTGCCCGATCAGAGAGAACCCGAACAGTTTGTCAAAGAGAATGTTGTATTTGAGCGAATAGCTGCCCTCCATACCGTAGGCGAGAGGCATGATCCCTTCCCCGACGATGGCTTTGAAATCCTCGGCAAATTTTTCCGCCTTCTTGCGGTATTCCTGCGCGAGCGCGTCCTTGCCGAGCCGTTTGCAGACGACGGAGAACGCTTCCAGCCCTGCCAGCGCCTTGATGGCGAGATTGGCGTTGTTGGCTAGATGCCCCGCAAAATCGTCTGTACACAGCTGATTGGAAGGCTTTAAACCGTATTTTTCCAGATATTTCACCCACTTTTTGAGGAGAGGGAAATTTTTCTTTGCCTGCTTTTCCGAAGCGCCCGCCAGCATCGCCGCCGCCGTCATGATGAGCATATTGCCGCACTCTTCCACAGGCATCTGGTACTTTTCTTCGTACACTTCGCTCGCCGCGGGGCGCAGGTACAGCATGGTGTGCGTGCGCGGATACTCCCAGAAACAGGTCATGTTGCAGCTGTATTTGTCGTCCCTGTTCTTTACGCCGTAGACCTGCCCTATGCACCAGGGATACGTCCCTATATCGTGCGGCGCAAAGTCGTACGTCCATACAGGCATCTTTGCAAAATCGAAAATGCCCGTCATCATCGCGTTGACAAGTTCCGGGTTGTAAATGAGGAAAAGCGGAATGGAGGGATAGCTCACGTCCGCCGTGCCGATACAGCCGTTGGAATCACATTCCTTGGAAAGGAACAGCAGATCCCCCTTTGCGTTTTCGACCAGCTTGTGCGCCCCCACGCTCTGGCGCAGCGCGGCGCAGGCGAGGGTGTAATAATCTTTCCCCACCTTTTCGCAGTCCTCTTTCAGCTTTTTGTCGAACGCCGCGCACTGCACAAGGATGTCGTCGTGATTCTTTCTCGATTCGTTCAGCGCGTCGATGATCGTCTTTCCCTTGCGGAAATAATAGCCTTTCAGCCATTCCCCGAAATAGAAGATGGACACCTTGTCGTCGAACGCCGTCATGAAATACCCTTTCGGAGATTTGGAAACGGCAAACAGATAATTGCGCTCGCGGTCTTTGCGCACGTACTTTGCCTCTCCCGCAAAAATGTACTCGTTGAGAGCCGCGTCCGTGACGAAAAAGGCCTCCTCGCCCGTGAGGTAAACGTCTCCCCAGTCGGGCGCGGCGATGTCGTCCGCATTGGACATGACCAGATTGCGCAATCTCGTCATGAACGCCGCCTCGTATCCGTTCAGAGGAAGCACGCCGCCCACAGTCTTTGCGTTTTCGTTGTTATAACAATACTCCTCGTCGAGCGCGATCGCCACCGAGAAATCCGCAGGGACTTCCCCTTCAAACGACGCCTCGTATTCGGTATAGCACACGGGGCAGGACAGACGTTTGAGATCGTTTGGCAAAAGGGGCGAAACAAAGTCCACTTTCAGCGTAAAGCCGTCGCCCTCAAACGTATAGTGCGTTCCGAATGCGGACACGGATACGTCCGTCTGTTTCAGCTGGCGCGCGCCGTCCCGTCTGCCCAGAAAGCAGTACGTCGTCCCGTTGGCGCGCACAAAACCGTACGTGCGGCGGGACAGCCCCGTCCAGAACAGGGTGTCGCCGCCGTTGAGCTCGTCACAGGGCGACCACACAGAAAAATTGGGATCGATGATCCACAAAGGATAAGAAGGCAAAATTCGTTTCATATTATTTTTCTCCGTTTTTTATGAAGCTTTTTCGCGTCAGAGTACGTGTACCTTACCGCCTTCGACACGAATTTTAGCGCTCAGACGGATGTCTGAAACAGACGCGCCGACCATGATCTCATAAACGCCGTCCGTCACCTCCCACGCGTCGTTCGACGCCGACCAATGCGCAAAAGCACGTTTCCCGAGAGTATGCGTTTCCTGCGCAGAGCACCCCGCCGCGACGTACGTCTTTGCATATGCTTTCAGTTCCTTTTTCGGGCGATAGACGAGCGGTGCGCATTCGCGGACATAAACTTGCGAAACCTCTTTTCCGTCCTGCGCGGACGTATTTTCGATTTTATAGGAGACCTCCAGTCCGTCCTCCGTTGCTTTGAGCTGCAGATTTTTATACAGGAAAGAAGCATAGCTGAGTCCGTGTCCGAACGGGAACTGCACGGGCACGCCGTAAGAATCGAAATAACGGTAACCCACGTCCAGCCCCTCCTGGTATCTGGTAACGCCCGCGTGCAGGTAAGACTGCATGGAAGGCGTGTCCTCAAGCTTCAGGGGGAAGGTTTCGGAAAGCTTGCCGCTGAAATTGAGAATACCCGTGAGAAGGTCTGCAAGTACTTCGTCTGCGCCCATACCCGGCTGTCCCGCAAAGACGATGGAGCTGACCTTGTCCGCCCACGCGCTCATTTCGATCGCACCGCCCGCAAACACGACGACCACGGTATTTTTGCGTTGTTCCGCCGTCTCCAGGATTGTCCGCTCCTGCACCTCGGGCAGGCGCAGCGTCTGACGGTCGCTCGCCTCGGATTCGTAAGGTTTTCCCGTACCTACGCAGACGATCGCGATATCGTTTGCGGCTGCGCATTCGAGTGCGTTGCGGGCATCCTGCACATTGGAGTGGACGCCGCTGTAACGGAATCCGCCTTCATACGTCACGCTGAAACCGCGTTTTTCAAGCTGCGCGGGCAGATCGAAAGAACGATTCAGCCACTCGACGCACGAAGAGCCGCCGCCCTGTAGCATATCTATCGTGTCGGGTTTTGCATAACATCCGATCACGGCGATGGAAGCACCCTTTGCGAGAGGAAGTATTCCGCCGTTTTGCAGCAGAACCATACCCTCTGTGTTCGATCCCAAGGAAGTCAGATACCGCGAGGAGAAATTGCAGGGACTTCTGCGCCT
>CALVSU010000152.1 GCA_944359385.1 uncultured Clostridia bacterium
ATATACATTATATACACTATAAACATTTTGTCAACTTATTTTCTGCAAAAAAACAAAAAGATTTTCCTTGCGTCCGTGTTGAAAAGAATACAATTTCGGCTTGTCCGCAATCTCTAAACCCCGCAAACGGCACCAAGCGCTTTGGCGGCTTGCGATACAGCGGCAAAAAATGCCGCCCGCCCGTGCGCAGGCACGGGCGGGCGGCAGTCTTATCGGAAGTTCCGAAACTTCGTTTTTAAAATGCAGTTGTTTCAGCGGACTTTGACGACTTTTCCGCCCGTAAGCGCGATCATCTTCACTGCGGGGAGTGAAAAATCGTTCGCTTCCACGGTGAGCGACTTATCCAGGCTGCCGCGCGCAAGCACTTTGTACGCCGCCGCTTTCTTGTCGATCAGACCCTTTGCTTTGAGGGAATCCAGATCGACTTTCTCCCCTTCGCGGTAATTCGCACAGACGGTATCGAGGTTGACATACGATCTCTTGCCTCTTCCCGCCCGTGAGCCGCCGCGCACTTCCGCAAGGGCGACGAGCTGTTTTGCCGTCGCGTCCGAGATGAGCACTTCCGCCTCGTTCACGCTGATGTGGTCCGTCACCGTATAAGCGGAAAGGCTCTCCACCGTGGCGCCCTCTTCGATATATTTTTCCAGCTCTTCCTCGGTGACCGTCTCGCCCGTTTCACGCTTTGCGTACACTTTTATCAGGCGCTTTTTGATGAGCGCTTCGCGTTCTTCGTAAGGGATGTCCAGCTTTTCTTCGAAATGCGCCGAATCCAGTTCAAATTTTGCTGCGGTCTGTTCCAAAAGCTCAAGCGCATATTTGAAACTGCGGCTCCCCGTGATCTTATATCGAACGGGGACGTTCGCATAGCGCTTCTTTTCGGAAACATCGCGGAAAGTGTACTTTTCGTCCACCGCTTCGGGATCGAGCGCAAGATACAGGATCAGGCTCTTGCGATTGGCGTTGACCTTGACAAACTGCTTCCTGCCCACATTGAAACTGTCATAGTTCCAGCTCACGCGTTCTTTTACGCCGATAAAGGACAAGATCTCGTTGCGGAGATCGTTATAATACGCCTTCATCTCATCGTCCGCCTGAATGAGACGGGCACGGAAACTGCGGCGGTATTGCACGAACACCTTTGCGCCGCTGACGAGCGTCACGAGCGCATTGTCGATCTCGTCTCCCTCGCCCGCTTCGTTCACGTCCTCCTCTTCTTCCTGTTCCGCTTCGGCGTCTTCGGCAAGCACCGCTTCGTTTGTCGTGTACTGCGCCGCGCTCTCCGCCGCGTCTTCTGCCGCAACTTCCGCAGGCGTTTCCGTGATCTCGTCGGGCGTTCCCGCAATCGAATCGGGAAGCGGCGCCGCCTCGATCTCTTTGCCGCCCTTCGATTCTTCCTCCGCTTCTTCCGCAAAGACCTCACCCGCGGGCTCTTGCGGCTCCGGCTGCGGCACGGTATTTTCCTCTGTCAAAGCTTGCAATACCGCACTTTCCTCTGCAACGAACGGCGCCTGCGCGGAAATCTGCTCTTCGGGCTGCGATTGTTCGTCCGAAGCCTTTTCCCATTTTGCAAAGAGGGTGATTTCGCGCACGGGAACGCGGAATGGCGACTCCGCCTTCTTGGTCAACGCGCGGTCGGTAAACCAGCCGCAAAACACATAACCGTCCCGCTCCGGAACGGGCAGTTTCGCCGCTCCGTGACGCGCAAGATTGATCTTCTCCGTCTTGCCATCGCCTTTGTCCAGCAAAATATGCGAACGGCGCGCGAGCAAAACGAGCGAAACGACGATCACGACCAGCGCCGCGATGCCCAATCCGATCAGCACCATCAGCGTGTAGCCGTTGGAATCGCCGGTAAGTTCTTCCCAGAAAGAAGCGAGCAATCCCTGTGAGCCAAAATTTTTCATGTCCTTCACCTCCTGAATCACACGATTTATTATATCATCGAACGACGTTTTTTGCAAGACCGCGAAAAAAGTTTTTCTCATGCGACGCATATGCTTTGCGACAATGCATGACGAAAATCCCCTTTATCCGCGTCCGACAGACCTTTTCAGAACGCGAAAAAGATCGTCTTTGTCAAAAAACACCTGACAATTTTTTATATTTTTGTTTACGGATGCCTTCTCCGCATAGGCGGAAAGCGTTTCATCGCATATGCGCTCTCTTTCGCCCAAAAGCGGCGCGATCGCCGCGGCAAAATCCGAGCACGAAGCAAAACCCGCCGCACGCAGGATCTCCCGCGTCCGATCGGGCAGGCGCTTCGCACAGACCGCGAGAAATTCGGGAAGCAGCAATCCGTTCGCCCTGCCGTGCGGTGCACCGTGAAAATATGTAAGAGAATATCCCATCGAATGCACGGCACACGTCCCCGTGTTGGCGATGACAATGCCCGCAAGCGTGGCGGCATACAGAAGCACGTCCCTGTCCTCGTCTGTGTAAACGCCCGCACAAAGCGCGCCGAGCTCTCCTTTCAGAAGGCGAAGGCTCTCTTTCGCGAGCACGTCCGAAAGCGCCCCGGCGCGCACGGACAGCATCCCTTCCATCGCGTGTGACATTGCGTCGAGCGCCGTATACGCCGTCGTCTCCTGTCCGAGACCGCGCATATATTTTCCGTCCAGAAATGCGACCCGAGGAAAAAACGCGGGAGCTGATATGCTCGTTTTCGTCTGCTTCTCATCGTTTGTGAGGATCGCGTAGGGCGTGACTTCACTGCCCGTACCCGCCGTTGTCGGAATGTGCACGAGCGGCAAAACTTCGCCCGTGCTCTTATAGGAGAAAATATCGCCGCCGTCCTCCTGTCTTGCGAGCATGGCGATCGCCTTTGCGGCGTCCATCGGAGAGCCGCCCCCGATCGCAACGACAAAGTCCGCCCCGAATTCACGCGCAAGCTTTGCGCCCTCGCGCACGCTCGGCACCGTCGGGTTGGGCGGGATCCGATCATAGATCTTATATGCACAACCGCTTTCGCCGAGCGCATTCTCGACATCGGAAAGCGCCCCGTTTTTTGCCGAGCTTTTCCCCGTTACGATGAGTGCCCTCAGCCCGAACGAGGTAAAAAGCTTTGCATTTTTCAATACACAATCGCGCCCGCTTATAATTTTTACGGGCATATAAAACTGAAAATCCATACTTTTCGCTCCCGACAGCAACACGCCTTCATAGGAGTGCGCGTCGTATATAGTTTAACGCGCAAAACAGTTTCTGTCAAGCGGTCGGCAAAAACTGCGCAATACCTGACGGCTACAGCCGATGCGATACAACGCGCGAAAATGCACAGACTTGCCCGAATGTATCGATATTTATGCCTTGCGGAGAAAAACAAACGGCGCAATTCTTCAACGTATTTCATAAATAACTTGCTTTCCCCGTTGCGTTATGCTAGAATGGCTCTAAGAAATACCAAAGACAAGGGAAATACGGCCATGACCTCTGTAAAAAAAACCATGTGCACACTCTTCGCCGCCCTGATCGCCGTTCTGTTTATGTGGAATGCCTTTACGGCAAACGTAATGGAACAATTCGTCCGCCTGCACCGTTTTTCGGATTTTGCCTGCGCGTTTTTCCGATGGATACA
>CALVSU010000153.1 GCA_944359385.1 uncultured Clostridia bacterium
AATGAGCCCGGTGCAATACCGAACTCATTACCAAACAATTTAATTAAATTTTTGTCCAAACTTTGGGGTTCACTTCATTTTCGCAGAGGGCGGCGATTTTTATGGTATCAGTGATAGATCAGGTTAAAGATCCACTGACCGACGTTACAGTTTGCGTTCATCTGGGCCTGAAACGGGTTTTTGCCGAATATATAGCCGAAAACATAACTGTCGGAGCAAAAATCATACGCTTTCCCGACGGGGGCAAAGCAAGCAAACGTTCCCGCCACGACGCCCAGCGCCATAAGCACCGCTACGGTGATGCAAGCCGAATAGATGCCGCCGAAAACTTTGTCGACGATCCTGAACCATTTATAGCGCAAAAGCAGGCGAAGCAGCAATTTCACGATCGCCATCACGACGATGACGCCGATACCGAGCAAAATGCAGAACCCCGTGCCGAAGATCGCGCGCACGACCGTATCGGGGGAAAGTTTCACCTTTTCCACTATAGGCGTGAGCTTACTGATCAGCGACGCATACAGAGAAGTTGCCGACATCTTTTCCAGAACGGGCGACATGAAGAAGACGGCAAGTATGACGATCAGCGCCAGGTCGAGCAGCCACCATGCCTTCGTCAGAAATCCCTTTCTGACGCCGAGGAAAGTCATCAGCGCGACGAACGCCACAAACAAAATATCCGCTATGACAAACATATTCTTCCTGCGTACTCCTCCCGCTCCGAATGCCGCTGTGCGGGCGGGTTATTGCAGTCCGCCCTCCGAAAATTTATCTTTTCTGAAAAAACAAAGGAAGATCGCGCGCACAAAATTGGCGCCCGCCCCGAGCAGGAACCAGACCGTGACCGCGTTGAACCCGAACGACCAGCAAAATACGCCGAAGAGGATCAGCGCAAAGATGAAGGAGATCCACGCCCAGAACCTGTGCCATGCGCGGAATTTGATCTTGCCGCCGAGGCTGAACAGGATGGGAACGCTCAGCACAAGCGCCGCCGCATAGGCGACCACGCCCCACTGCGCGATGAAATGGCATACCTTCCTGCATATGTTCGTGATGGTGGCGCCGCTCGCATAGACGTGGTTGTCGATCTGCCAGAGCATACCCTGGAATCCCAGCGTGTCCGCACTCTCCTTATCGAATATGTAGAGAATGCCCTGGAATCCCTTTACCGTTCCGCCGAAATCGTCCAGCCACTGATCGATCCATGCGAGGAAAAACATACCGATGCTCACCCCGAGGAGCAATGTGCAGAAAACGGAAATAACGATGCGGTTCACGCTCCGCTTTTTAACGACGGGTTTGCCGCTCAGATACGGCGAGGGAGTATCCTGCTGTACGGACGGACGCTGGGTATAGACGCCCTGCGCGCCGTTCGCGGGCTGGGCATAGACGACCTGCATGGGTGCGCCTTTGCCCGCGTTCATCCTCTCGATCTCGCCCTGCAGGACGCGCACCTCTCCTTTGAGCTGCGCGACTTCGCTCAGAAGTTCGAATTTTTCGCGCGCGGAAGAAGGCTCACCCTGTTCCGACTGCCCTTCGGCGGCGGAAGCGCCCTGCGCGGAAGCATACTGCGGAGCCGCGCCCTGTGCGGCTGCCTGCGAAGGGGCGTACTGCGGCGCTGCGTTCTGCAAAGGCACGCTCTGCTGCGGCTGCGCGGCGACCACCTCGCTCCTGTAATTTTTCAGATTTGCTTTCATTTCGCGGAGCACGTCGTCCATGTCCTCTTCGAACAGGAAACCGCAATGCGGACAACGTATTTTGCCGTCGTCCGTCTGCTGTCCGCAATTTTTACAGATCTTCACGAATCTTCACCTTTCTTTTTATTGCAATTCGCCGAGAAAAATATTATCCGTTATCATTATATACGCTCGCCGCGGAAATGTCAATCGCTCGGGGCGCATTTACTGTCTCCTACTTTTTGTTAAAGTTATCCTTCAAAGACACGATCTCCGAGAGGACCAGCCTCCCCTTTTCCGTGCATTTTTTATAGTAGCCCGTGCGCAGGAGCTGAAACGCCTTCCCCTCTTCCGCTGCCGCGAGATAGGGTTCCGCCTTTGCGGAAAAGATCTTTTCGCTCTCCGCATTCATGCGTTCGGAAAAATCCTGACCCGCATACGCCGCGTCTTTTAAAAGGCTCTCGTACTGTCTGAGTTCCGCGTCCTGCGCGTCGTCCGCGTTGACCCACTGGATGACCCCTTTGACCTTGATGCCGCTCGTGTCGCTCCCGCTATGGCTTTCTGGGATATAGGTACAGAAAAGTTCCTGCACGTTGCCCTTTTCGTCCAGAGCGACGTCGTCGCACCGAATGATGTAAGCGTTTTTCAGGCGGACGTAACCGTCCTTTTTCAGGCGGAAATATTTGGGCGGCGGATCGAGGGAAAAGTCGCTCCCGTCGATATAGAGGTGCTTGCCGAACTTCACTTTGCGCTTGCCCGCGTTTTCGTCCGTCTGGTTGACGTCGAAATCCAGCTCCTCTTCTCCCTCATAATTGGTGAGCGTCACGCGGATCGGCGAAAGCACCGCCATCGCGCGCTCGGCGTGGGCGTTGAGATACTCGCGCACGCACGCTTCAAAATAGGAATACTCGCACTCGGAATTTGCCTTCGCGACCCCGATCCTCGAACAGAAATCGCGCACCGCCGCCGCGGGGATACCCCTGTTGCGCAGTCCCGCGAGCGTGGGCATACGCGGATCGTCCCAGCCGTGAACGTGGTTCTCCTCCACCAGCTTTTTAAGATACCGCTTGCTCATCACCGTGTTGGTGATGTTCAGCCGCGCAAACTCGATCTGACGGGGCTTCGGGTCAAACCCGAGCGTCAGCCCCACCCAGTCGTACAGCGGGCGGTGGTCTTCGAATTCCAGCGTGCAGAGGGAATGGGTGACCCCTTGCAGGTAATCGCAGATGGGATGCGCGTAATCGTACATCGGATAGATGCACCACTTGTCACCCGTGCGGTGATGCGTCGCGTGCAAGATGCGATAGATGACGGGGTCGCGCATATTGACGTTGGGCGAAGACATATCGATCTTCGCGCGCAGACACTTCTCGCCGTCTTTGTATTTGCCCGCTTTCATCTCTTCGAACAGCCTGAGATTTTCTTCGGGCGTGCGGTTGCGGTACGGGCTTTCCGTGCCCGGTTCCGTCAGCGTGCCGCGGGTATTTTTGATCTCTTCCGCCGAAAGGTCGCATACGAACGCCTTGCCCTCGCGGATCAGCCGCAGGGCGCATTCGTAGATCTGATCGAAAAAGTCAGACGCGTAGCACTCGCGCGCCCAGTCATAACCCAGCCAGCGGATGTCCGCCCTGATCGCGTCGACAAATTCCGTCTTTTCCTTGGAAGGATTGGTATCGTCGAAAAAGAGATTGCACTTGCCGCCGTATTTGAGCGCAGTGCCGAAATTGACGAACATGCTCTTCGCGTGCCCGACGTGCAGATATCCGTTGGGTTCGGGCGGGAAACGCGTCTGGATCTCCTTCACTTTGCCGCTCGCGAGGTCTTCGTTGATGATCTGCTCGATAAAGTTGG
>CALVSU010000154.1 GCA_944359385.1 uncultured Clostridia bacterium
TTTGTCGGTCTTACTTTGAAAAACAGAACTTCCCCTCGGTTCGTCTGTATTCCGCATTCTGTAAACGCCTTGATTCCGAGTAATTCCTGCACCGACACCCCGTTTTTCTTTTTCTGCCGTGCATTGCTCTTCTTTGCCATCTTATTCCCTCCATTCATAATACTGCTGATCGGTCAGGAAATATTTGACCGCATAACGGATATAGTCGAGTACGGTCATGTCTTCTTTGCGAATGGTGAGGAATGCAAAGCATAGAGTGACCGCGGCGGGAACAAGCCAACCGAATTCCACGAGCAGGATCACGGACACCACCGCCAGAATGCATAGTATAAGAAAGTCTTTCATTCCCCAAAGCCACAGGTTTGCCTTTGCTTTCAGGTTCTTCGGATACAGATAATGCGTCATTGTGCGACCTCCTGTCCTTCGTCATAATAATGCTCGCAGAATTCTTTCGGAGTCTGGTCGCACTCGATCTGCAATTTCTGCGCGATCATATCCTTTATAAATTCCGCCTCGTTCTTCGTCGGCTCATAATAAAACTCTTCGCAACCTTCATCGCTGTCAACCGCACATAAGATACTGACCGTATCTTTATAAGGATTAAAAAACACGGTCATGTTCAGCCATGTACCCTCCTGCGAATTGATATCCAAATGAAACTTTCTATCGACGTCGAACCATGTTTCCATATACGCGACGATAACTTGCTGCCACTCGTCATCCACCTCCAAATCGTCAATGCGCAGATCCTTTGCTTCCAATTCGTTGTTGCTTTTCATAGTTTTTTCCTCATTTGCCTGCCCTCGCGACCGTTCTCGAAAGATTGATCGCCGTCGTCGTGGCGTGTACCGCACTCATGAGATTGAACTTTGCCGAGCTGTCCAATCCGAACTGTTGCGCGATGCGCGGCACTTCGTTCGCGGCGAGCATGACGCCAAGTCCGAGCAGCATATTTTCGCTGAACGTCATCAATCCCAAAAATAAGAGCGTTGTCTGCATGAACGCCGTGAGGCAAATCGCCGCGACCTGTTTCATCCATTGCGTGAACCCGTCCGAATATCCCCTCGGCACGGAAAACATATACAGCGAGCCCACCGACATCTGCACGAGCAGGATCCCGCCGCGCTTGATGTTTTGGAAAAACACCTTGATCACGCAATACGCAAAAGCGATGAGCGCCAACAAATTGAACAAACTGCCCGTGACCATTTCCTGAGCAAAATTGTGCTGTAAAATATACAGACTCTGCTGCGCGATGCTCGTCGCCTTACCGCCCGCAAACAGGCTCGCAAGGTTGCCAGCAAATTCATGTTGCAGAGAGATACAGAATTTGTATAGTGATATCGGCACGACGCCTATGAGCGAACAGGCAAAAAAGCCTTTCAGAATGTTCAATGCAGTCGTCTTGATATTTGCCCTGCCGTTTTGATACTCGATTGCGAGATCGAAAACCGCCACGACGACGCCCGCCGCAAACAATGCCCAACCGAACAGTGTGAACAGTTCTACCGTCGCTTGTACCCACGACAGATCGAAGATCTCCGCGCCCATACTTCCCATCATCGTGAAAAAGTCCGCAATGGCGTCGAATACCGTTTCGTACATCCACTTCATCATCGTCGACCAGATGGTGTTCGAGATCGTCTGTCCTATCCCCGCAAATGCGTCCGAAATCGCGCCTGTGATACCATTGATCAGATCTTCCAACCAACCGAACATACTTCTTCTCCTTAAAGCCGCTGTTCCATAGCGGGAGACACGAACATTTCCGCATATTCCAAGACCGTATGCGCGATTTGTTGTTTTTCTTTATCCGTGACGGGCGTATACCAACAAGATCGTTCTCCGTCTTCCCACATATATGGCTTTACCTTCTCCGACGCATGCTTTATTTTATATCCGATCACATCCGAAAATCTGAAAACATGGCAATCCACCACCCCCTCATCGCGTTTCAAAACAGTAGCCTTGATCGCCTCATAATTGTCGGCATATCCCATCGTCACAAACTGCAGTTTCAAACGGAGATCTTCGTCCAGTTTAGCTATCATCATTTTGCCGCAAAACTTGGAATCCCGCAAAAGTTCACACTGCCCGAACATTTCCCGCATTTCTTTTTCAAAAAAATTCATACCCGTCTCCTATCCTATGATATCCCAGATATACAGCGGCGCCGTCAGCGTGAATACGAGGCACGCGAACAGGATGCACGGCGCGACGAATTCGAACTGCCCGTGTTTACGGTAATCGAAGTAAGCCGTACCGAGTTTTACGAAAAACAGTATGGCGAGGATCATATCCACCACGGGGAATACGACATTGTGCACCACCGCTTTTATCTGCCCCTGCGCTGAATTCCAGGTATCCTCCACCGCCCCTGCGACATCGCCCGTTGCCGCCGACGCGCCTATCACTGACACAGAAAATAATGCAGCGATCAGCATCGTCACCGCTGCTACCATGAGAAACTTCCAATATCTCTTGTTCATCGGGATTCACCACCTCCGATTATTTTCTTTATTTCTTTCTCCCTGATCCGCTTTGTTTTTATCTTCATGTTTTGGCAGAACCGTATCTCTTCCCGCATTCCGTCCGTGATCTTGTCCCCGAATATCCACATCTCGTCGCAAAACCATAAAAGGCTCAACCCTGCGCTCATTCCGATCTCGCGTTGTTTCGGATCTGCGTCGTCGAGACAAAGCGCATAAAAATGCGGCACAACGGGCGCAACTCCGCTTCGCAGTGCGTATGTTGCAAAGCGGATCGCGCGTTCCAGATTTTGCTGTACGTTTCCGCCGAGCGGGGCGCAGATATATACTTTTTTCTTCATGCCCCGTCACCGCTACACTACTCTTTCATTCTCTTATTCGGGAATAAACTTCGCGTAGATGCTCGCTTCCACCTCCTCGTCCGCGATCTCTTCCGGCTCGGCGAACAGAGCCGAATATTTCTGAACTTCCTCGTCGGTTAAAGAACGGAAGTCGGCCCCGTCATCTCCTATAACAAAAAAGTTCCCTACAAGTATATCCGCGCCGCCCGCGATCCTGCGGTTTGCGTGCAGCCCGATGAGTTTCCCTTCTTCGTTGCAAACGATAAGCGTACCGTCGCCATTCGATACCACTTCGATCATGCCGCCGACCGCACGCTGTTCCGCGCGCAAACTGTTTTCTATCTCCGCCGCATATGCGGGCTTGCCCGGCTCGACAAAGACGATGCGTAAAAGATCCTTCGGTTTTGTTGCGAACGATTCGTCGAAATCAATTTTCTTGAACCCGTATCGGTCGCAATAGAAGAACCCGTCCTCCGTCTTGACAACGTCCGACACCGACATAGAATGCCCCCTGTACAGCGGCGGCGAATTAGTGTTGAGCTGTGCGTACACACCTTCCAGTGTG
>CALVSU010000155.1 GCA_944359385.1 uncultured Clostridia bacterium
AAAAGATGAGCTTTTTTGTGTTATACTTATGAAAAGCGCGTGAAGCGCAAATCTACTTACGGAGTTTTGGCTATGTATCAGCAACTCGGAGCGGCGCAGTTCGATAAAAATGCGCCCGTGCTCTACGTCATCGTCGGCATCATCCTTGCCGTCGTCATTGCGCAGGCGGTTTTTTTCCTCGTCCGTGCGTACAGGCGCGGCGTGAAGATCGGTATGTCGAAATCGGTATTGAACAAGACCATGGTCCGCGCAGGCGTATTTACCATTGCGCCCGCCGTGGCGATTCTGGTCGGTATCGTGGCGCTTTCGCGCAAACTCGGCATTCCGCTTCCCTGGCTAAGGCTCTCCGTCATCGGAAGTTTCAGTTATGAAACGATCGCCGCGAACATCTTTGAAGGAGACGTCACTTCTGCGACCGTCTACGTCACCGTTGCGCTCGTGATGACCTGCGGGATGCTCGTGTCTATGTTTCTGCCCCTCATCACGGGCAAAAAGATTCAGCGCGGGCTCATGAAAATGCGTCGGAAAGACAAGAAGTGGGGCGAGATCTTTATGACTGCACTCTTCCTCGGCATGATCTCTGCGTTTTTGGGTTACGTGTTCGGCGGGGTCGGGGCAGGCAGCTCCGGCTGGATCCCCGTGCTTGTGTTCTTTGTTTCCGCGATCGTCATGGCGCTTTGCGGGCTGTTGCTCAAAGTGACGAAATGGCGCTGGATCAACGACTACGCATTGCCGTTCTGCATCGTCGTGGGCATGGTTTCCGCCGTTCCCATCACGATGCTGCTGGGTTAAAAAGGGGGTGTATGATCTATGAAACAACTTCGTTCTTTTGACGACAATACACATCTTTTCGGAAGAATTTGGGGTGTCGTGGCGGCGGTGCTCATTCTTTCGTATCCGTTTGTCTGTATGCTCATTTTCGGCGCGTCTATCGATTGGAAAGTCTTTGCTTCGGGCGTGTCGATCATTGTGCTTTACTGTGTGGTCGGAGCGGTGGAGACGTTCACGTATACGCCCATGCTCGGCTCGGGAGGGACATACCTCGGGTTTGTGACGGGTAACCTCTCTAACCTGAAAGTGCCCTGTGCGCTCAACTGCATGGAGCAGGCGGGAGTGGAAAAGGGTACGGAAGAAGCGGAGATCATTTCGACCATTTCCATTGCGATCTCCTCCATTGTGACCATGGTCATTCTCATACTCGGCGTCGTGCTGATCTCTTTCCTCACGCCCGTGTTTGAAAACGAAAAACTCGCGCCTGCATTCGACAACGTTCTGCCCGCTCTGTTCGGTGGTATGGCGGTCGTTTATATTTCGAAAAACTGGAAAATTTCCGTTTTGCCGTGCGTGCTCATGCTCCTCGTATTTATTATTTCCTCGTATATCACGGGAAGCGGCGATCTTGCGGGAACGCTCATCGGGGTCATGGTGCCCGTAGGCGTGATCGTGACGCTGGTTTCTTCCCGCTATATGTACAAGAAGGGCTGGCTGACGGAAAGGGCGGCGGAAAATACTTCCGCAGATACCGGGAGCAAGGTCAGTGAAAAAACCGAAGACAGTGAGGAGAGCGCCCCCTGTAAGGAAGCCGAAACAGGTGCGGAGTGCGATTCTTGTGAAAAAGCACATGAAGACAGCGCCGATGCGCAGGCTTGCGAAACGAAAGAGGACGGCAAAGGCGGGGAGGCGAAGTAATGGCTTGGTGGATCTTCGCGCTCATTTTTATCGGCGCCGCGGCTGTCATTCTGATCGGCGTCGTGATCGTGCGTACGCTTGCGTTCAGACCAAAAAAAGAAGCGGCTTATCCCGATTTTCCCGTGCGGTGCGACGAGAAAAAAGCGGTCGGCGATCTTGCGGCGATGGTGCGCTGCAAGACGGTTTCCGACACGGATGAGGAAAAAGAAAACGAGGAAGAATTTGAAAAATTTGAGGCGCTTCTGCCTGTGCTTTTTCCCTTGGTGCACAAGACGTGTTCTTTTGAGAAGCTCGGCAAAAGATCTCTATTGTTCCGCTGGCAAGGAAAGGATCCTTCCGTTTCCCGCGTTCTGATGGCGCATTACGACGTCGTTTCGGTCGAGCAGTCGCTTTGGAAAAAGCCTGCTTTTGACGCTGTTTTGGAAGACGGCGTGCTTTGGGGCAGGGGCACCTTGGACACAAAGGGCACGCTCAACGGGATCTTGCAGGCGGCGGAACAGTTGATCGCCGAGGGGTTTCAGCCGAAGAACGACATTTATTTTGCTTTTTCAGGCAATGAAGAGACAAACGGATACGGTGCGCCGACCATTGTCAGATATTTTCGCGAAAAGGGTATCCGTCCCGCGCTCGTTTGCGACGAGGGCGGCGCGGTCGTGGAAAAAGTATTCCCCGGCGTTTCTCAACCGTGCGCGCTGATCGGCATCGCTGAAAAAGGCCTTTGCAACCTTCGTTTTTCGGTGGAAGGCAAGGGCGGACACGCCAGTGCGCCGCCGCCGCATACGGCGGTCGGAAAGCTCAGTAGGGCTTGTGCGCGCGCGGAGGATCATCCGTTTCCCGCGCGGCTTTCCAAACCCGCGAAGGAGATGTTCGATATCCTCGGCAGACGCTCCACATTTGCGTACCGCATGATCTTTGCGAATCTCTGGCTGTTCGGCGGGTTGTTAAACAAAATCTGCAAAAAGAGCGGGGGCGAGCTCAATGCGCTGATGCGCACGACGGTCGCTTTCACGCAGATGAGCGGCAGTAAAGGCATGAATGTCCTTCCTCCGTATGCGGACATGGTCGCGAACCTTCGTCTGATGTGCGGCGATACCGTAGAGAGCGCGAAAAAATACCTGACCGATGTCATCGGAGATGAGGATGTGCGAATCGAAACGGTGTACGGCATGGATCCTTCGAACATTTCCGAGACGCAGGGCGAGGCGTGGGATATGATGAAACGCGCCGTTTCGCAGACGTGGCGCGGGGCGCTCGTATCGCCGTACCTGATGCTTGCCTGCAGCGATTCCCGTCATTACGGCGAGATATCCGATCACGTCTACCGCTTTTCGGCAATGGCGCTTTCCAAAGAGGAACGCGCATCCATTCACGGCAACGACGAGCGCATTCCCGTCGAAAAGATCGCACAGACGGTCTGCTTTTATCTCAGGCTTATTTCTCAATTTTAAGAAATTTCTTGAAGGAGCGGCTTTTTGCCGCTCCTTTGCGTTCGCGTTGCGATGCTCCCCGCAAAACGTCGTTTTGCGGCTGTCTGTATTGCATAGGACGGATTGATTCTAAAAAAAACTGCATATAATAGATGTATGGTTTATTTTACCGACATGGTCGACAAGGTGCGTTCCGCATA
>CALVSU010000156.1 GCA_944359385.1 uncultured Clostridia bacterium
GGAAGTTGACCATCTGGTTGCACAGCGTCGCCAGATGGCTCGCGGGCGCAGAAGTGATCTTGCCCGGAATGCCGCCCAGCCCTTCCTGAATGAGCTGTTTGAGCGACCAGCCCGCGCAATAGCCCGTCAGCATGGAAAGATCGTGGATATGGATGTCCGCGTTGCGGTGCGCGCGCGCCACTTCGTCGTCGTAGATCTCCGTGAGCCAGTAGTTCGCCGTGATCGCGCCGCTGTTGGAGAGGATCAGCCCGCCCACCGAATAGGTGACCGTCGAGTTCTCCTTCACGCGCCAGTCGGTCGCCTTTACGTAGCTGTTGACGAGCGCTTTGTAGTCGAGCATGGTCGACTTCATGTTGCGGATCTTCTCGCGCTGGCGTCTGTATAAAATGTATGCCTTCGCGATGTCCGAATATCCCGCCTGGATGAGCACAGACTCCACGCTGTCCTGAATGTCTTCGACCGCAACTTTGTCGTTTTTGATCTTGGGTTCGAAGTCCGCCGTCACTTTGAGTGCGAGCATATCGATGATGCTGGGGTGAAATTGTTTGCCCTGCGCTTCGAACGCCTTCGTGATCGCCGCCGCGATCTTCTTGATGTCGAACTCGGCTATCTTGCCGTCTCTTTTGATGACCTGATACATCTTCTCTCCTTTCCCCGCCAAAGCATATCTTTTGTTTGCACCCTCTTTGTCGGTAGGGCTTTATTATAACACCCCGAAACGGCAATGTCAATAGGATAAGCCAAGATATTGTGCGAAATTTTAAAAGTTATACACAATATATTGTGTTCAATGTGGATAACTCTGTGGATAACCGTGTGGATAAATTGTGGACAACCTGAAAAGCGCGCCCGCATGTCCGAACGGACATGCGGGCGCGCCGTTGTATTCAGCTTTGCCTGCCGCGGGAGGGGTTCAGCCCTGTTCGCCGCGGATGAGGGTATTCGGGATATAGGGGAGGAGCAGGCGCTTGAACGACTGCATTTCCGCGTCCGAACAGGGGGATAGCCCTTTTCGGAGCACAAACTCGCTGTCTTTGAAGTTTTGCAGGAAGTAGCGCTTTGCGCCTTTGAGCCACTGCCCGATGCGGATGAAATCTTCGGGGCGGTGCAGTTCTTTGACGACGGTCGTGCGAAATTCGTAGTCCGTCTTGCCGCCCATCAGGAAGGCGGCGCTCTCTCTGATTTTTTCCGTGTCCGTTTTCACTCCTGCGACCGCCGCGTAGCGCGCGGGACAGGTTTTGATGTCCATCGCCACGAAATCGATGAGACCGCGTTCGCACAGCTTTGCAAGGCGGTCGGGAAAAGATCCGTTGGTGTCCAGCTTGACCGCATAGCCGCGTTCTTTTATTTTTTCGAGCAAAACTTCCGTGTCAGCCTGCACGAGCGGTTCTCCGCCCGTCACGCACACGCCGTCCAGCAGGTTTTTGCGCTTGTCCAGAAAAGAGAAAAGCTCTTCTTCGCCGATGTCGCTGTGGCTGCCGTCGAGGATCTCCCCGTTCTGGCAGAAGGGACATCGGAAATTGCACCCCGCAAGAAACACCGTGCAAGCTACCTTGCCCGGAAAGTCCAGAAGAGTCGTTTTTTGCAGTCCCGCGATCTTCATATCCGCCTCCTCGCGCCGCCGTATTTTCCTGTTTATTATAGCACGCTTTTTTGCGAATGACAGCAAAAACGCAAAAGTTTTTCAAGATTTTTTGCCGTCCGCTCCCGTTTGTGTCGGTTGCCTGCCCGCGCCTGCCGTCCGCCCGCGCCTGTCGCCTGCCCGCGCCTGTTGCCTGCCCGCGCCTGTCGCCTGCCCGCGCCTGTTGCCTGCCCGCACTTGCCGCCTGCCCGCGCCAGCCGCCTGCCCGCGCCGCGGCATGGAGCAAAGGGTGCGGGGTTTTCACAAAAAAGACATTTTTTTACCATTGCCAAAACAAATTCTTCTTGGATTTAAAACAAAAAAATAGTATAATATACTTAACGAAGATCCGCAGAATGCGGCTGAGGGGTATCGGGATGAAGGGCAATATCAAACGTATTGTGACGGTGCTTGCCGTCCTTTTTGCATTTGCATTTCTGTTTGTCGGGTGCAGTTCGTCGGGCGAAGAGGAAGCCGGTGCATATGTCGTTTCTATCGCGCAGACATCGAGCGATGAAGACGGCACGGAATACACCGTTTATTATTCGGACGGTTCTACTTCCACATTCACGGTTGCGAACGGAGAGGACGGGAAAGACGGCGCAAACGGGCAGGACGGAGACGACATTACCGCGGCGGACCTGTATGAAGAGTATGTCGCCCGTTACGGAGACGAACTCACGTATGCGGAGTTTCTCGAAAAATATCTCGGTCAGACGAAGGACAACAGCGCGGCGATCGCGAGCGCGGTGCGCTCCGCGGTGTCCGTTTGCGCGGAATTTACGGTCACAACGGCATCCGCGGGCATGCACGGCGGGGTAACGTATACCGACGAGATCGAGCTTGCGGGCGGGTCGGGCGTCATTTACCGCATCGCGGACGACTATACATACATTCTCACCAATTATCATGTGGTGTATGACAGCGAGGCGAACGCGGACAACGGATTGAATATAGGAAGGAAGATCGTCTGTTATCTCTACGGCAGCGAGTATGCGCCCGCCCGCACGACGGAGAAGGACGACGACGGGTACACGGTCGTCGAATACAGCCCGTATGCGGTCGAATGTGAATTTCTGGGCGGTTCGGTCTCGGCGGATCTCGCGCTTCTGCGCGCGGAAACGGCGGCATTGAAGGCGATCCGCGAGGACATCGTCGCCGCAGAATTTGCGGACGGATACGCCGTCGGGGAAACCTGTTTTGCGGTGGGGAATGCCGAGGGCGAAGGGCTGAGCGTCACGCAGGGCATCGTCAGTGTGGACGGGGAATACATTACCCTCGACGACATCGACGGGACGGCGCGCTCCTATCGTTCGGTGCGTATCGACACGGCGATCTACCACGGCAATTCGGGCGGCGGGCTGTTCAACGCGGAGGGCGAGCTTATCGGCATCACCAACGCGGGCGACGGAACAGATCAGAATATCAACTATGCCATTCCGCTGGATATCGTGCGCGGGGTGGCGGACAACCTCTATTTCTATTATGCGGACGGCGACAGCGCGACGCAGGGCGCCTACAAGATCACGCTGGGCGTGACCGTCACTTCTTCGGGCACGAAATATGTCTATGACGCGGCGAGCGGCACGGGCAGGATCGTCAGTGAGATCACGGTATCCGAAATTTCGTCGGGATCGATCGCGGCGTCCCTCGGTTTGCAGGAAGGGGACGTGCTCACCGCGATGCGAATCGGC
>CALVSU010000157.1 GCA_944359385.1 uncultured Clostridia bacterium
TCCCCCTCTATCCCTTTTCACTTCCGACGATTTACCGTTTACCATATATCATAAAAAGACAAAAAACGGGGATGATTCCCCGTTTTTTGTCTTTCCTTACGATTTTTGTCTCATCGATTTTGCCGATATAAAATTTCAGACTTTAATTTTTCGAACGGATATATTCGTCGATCGCCTCGGCGGCGGTCTTGCCCGCACCCATTGCAAGGATCACGGTCGCGGCGCCCGTGACGGCGTCGCCGCCCGCATATACGCCCTCGCGGGATGTGAGGCCGTGCTCATCCGCGATGATGCCGCCCCATTTCTGCGTTTCAAGACCCTTGGTCGTGTTTTTGATGAGGGGGTTCGGCGACGTGCCGATCGCCATGATGACCGCGTCGCAGCCGATCGTGAACGCGCTGTCCGCCTTTTCGACGGGGCGGCGCCTTCCCGACGCGTCGGGCTCTCCGAGCTCCATCTCCACGCAGGTCATGCCCGCGACGCAACCGTTCTCCCCTTCCAGGATCTCGGTGGGATTGGTCAGGAACCTGAACACGATCCCCTCTTCCTCGGCGTGTTCCACTTCCTCCGCCCTTGCGGGGAGTTCGTCCCTCGAACGGCGGTAGACGATGGTCACTTCCTCCGCGCCCAGCCTCTTGGCGCAGCGCGCCGCGTCCATCGCGACGTTGCCGCCGCCCACGACGCAGACTTTCTTCGCGCGAAGGACGGGCGTCCTGGAATCCTCTTTATATGCCTTCATGAGATTGACGCGGGTGAGGAACTCATTCGCGGAATAGACGCTTTTGAGGTTTTCCCCGGGGATATTCATAAAGCGGGGAAGTCCCGCGCCCGAACCGACAAACACCGCCTCGAAGCCGTACTCGCCCATCAGTTCGTCTATGGAAAGCACCCTGCCGATGACCATGTTCGTTTCGATCTTCACGCCGAGCGCTTTGAGGTTGTCGATCTCCTTCTGCACGATCGCCTTGGGCAGACGGAACTCGGGAATGCCGTACACGAGCACGCCGCCCGCGAGGTGGAGCGCTTCGAATACGGTGACTTCGTAACCGCGCTTTGCAAGGTCGCCCGCACAGGTCAGCCCCGCAGGACCGCTCCCCACGACGGCGACTTTATGCCCGTTGGGCTCCGCTTTCACGGGAAGATCGCAGCTGGATGCGTTATGCCAGTCCGCGACAAAGCGTTCCAGCCTGCCGATGGCGACGGGTTCGCCCTTGATGCCGCGCACGCATTTCTGTTCGCACTGCGTTTCCTGCGGGCATACCCTGCCGCAGACCGCGGGAAGCGAACTCGTCTGCTGTATGATCTGATACGCCGCCTCGAAATCCCCTTCCGCGACCTTCGCGATAAAATCGGGGATATGTATTTTCACGGGACATCCGCCGATACAGGGCTTGTTTTTGCAGTTGAGACAGCGCTTCGCTTCGTCCATCGCCGTTTCGGCGGTGTAACCGAAGGTCACTTCGAAAAAGTTTTTGTTCCTGACGTCCGCTTCCTGCGAAGGCATCGGATTTTTCTTCATGGACATATTCGGCATGATCAGCGCACCTCCTTCTTGAAGAGATTGCAGGCCTTTTCCCGCTCTCTTCCCTCAAATTCCTTATAAGTGGAAGCGCGTTTGAGGATCTCGTCGTAATCCACTTCATGGCCGTCGAAATCAGGCCCGTCCACGCAGGCAAATTTCGTCTTTCCCGCGACGGTCAGACGGCAGCAGCCGCACATACCCGTGCCGTCGATCATGATCGGGTTCATGCTGACCATCGTCTTGATGCCGTACCCTTTGGTCAGGAGCGAAACGAACTTCATCATGACGACGGGTCCGATCGCGATGACTTCGTCGTATGCGTTGCCCGCCTCGATGAGCGCTTTGAGCGCATCGGTCACGAGCCCCTTTTCCCCGTAGCTCCCGTCGTCGGTCATGATCTTATAGACATCCGACGCCGCGCGGAACTCCTCTTCGAGAATGACGAGGTCTTTGTTGCGGAATCCGACGATCGCGTGAACTTCCGCACCCAGCGCGTGCAGTTTCTTCGCCACGGGATAGGCGATCGCGCAGCCGACGCCGCCGCCCACCACCGCGACTTTTTTCAGCCCGTCCGTATGCGAAGGCTCGCCGAGCGGGCCCACGAAATCGTGGATAAAATCCCCTTCGTTCAGGTGGTTGAGGCGCTCCGTCGTGCCGCCCACGATCTGGAAAATAATGGTGACCGTTCCCTTCTCCCTGTCAAAATCGGCGACTGTGAGCGGGATACGCTCCCCCTCTTCGTCGACGCGCAGGATGATGAACTGCCCCGGCTCCGCCTTGCGGGCGACGAACGGCGCGTCCACCTCCATGAGTGTCACGGTCGGATTGAGTTCTCTCTTCTTTACGATCTTATACATAAATGCAAATCCTCTGTACTTTTGCTGACTGTAACGTTATTATTATAGTCGACCTCTTGCGCGAATTCAAGCGTTTTTCGGCGCTTTCGGGAAATTCGGGGTATTAAAAATTTTTAAGGCAGACCGCGTTTTCCCCGATACAAAAGATCGTTCTGCCGCAAAACACCCTTTTTCACGCAAAAGCCGCGCCGCCGCGCGAACCGCACTTCCGACAAAGCGGCGGCGCATACGCCGCCGTCTTTTTTTGCCAAGTCCTTCTCCGTCTCAGTCTTTTTCGAGCAGCGCCCTGTTGAACGCCTCGTAGTCTTTGTTGCCTTCGCGGATGCAGGCGATCGCGGACGAAGGGTGTGCGTTCAGCCTGCCCGTGAGAAGGTACGGGATGTCGTACCCCCAGACCACCCCTTCCTCGCGGAGAGGGAGCATATAGTCGGTGATGAACCGCAGTACGGGCGGCAGGTGATATTTCGGATTTTTGAGAAAGCCGAGCAAAAGTTCCATGGAACAGTTGCCCGCGCCCCGACCGATACCGTTGACCGTCGCGTCGAGCAGGCTCGCGCCCCAGCTCGCCGCTTCGATCGTGTTGCCGAACGCCAGCTGCTGGTTGTTGTGTGCGTGCACGCCGATCGTCTTATGATATTTTTCGCCCGCGTCGAGATATTGCAGGGTGAGTTTTGCGACCTGTTCGGGATAGAGCGAACCATAGCTGTCCACGAGATAAATGCAGTCGACAGGGCTCTGCCCGAGCATTTCGAGGGCGGATTCGATCTCCGCGTCGCGCGCCTTGGACACCGCCATGACGTTCGCGCACGTCTCGTACCCCTTGTTCTTGCAGTATTCGATCATCTCGATCGCCGCGGGGATCTCCGTGATGTAACAGGCGACGCGCACCATGTCGATGACGCTGTTCTTCTTTTCGCCGATGTCCTTTCT
>CALVSU010000158.1 GCA_944359385.1 uncultured Clostridia bacterium
TGCGCTGATCTTGATCGTCTTGATGAGAGTGTATGCGGCAAGCACAAGCGGTTTCAACGTATCATTGCTCGGTGTACTGTCCGACCCTTCCGCAGTCCACGCTGCATCGTTGACGACATTTTCCACGGGAAAGCTTGTCAGCCCTTCAATGTTCGTGACCGTAATGAGCCCGAGCAACGAAGTGGATTCCTTGATTTGCCCGATGATCATATTCATCGTCTGCGTCGGAATTGCTGCACCTGCGGACGACGATGCTGACGTCATCGCACGTTTCTCTTCGTCTCCGAGTTCTTTCCCCTGCAACTGTTTGAAATATGCCGACCGATATTCCGCCGTTGCGAGAATTTCGGTGCGCTCCATGCCTTCTTTGAAATGTAAAACCGTATCGTTCATGATTCCTCCTCTCCTTTCTTCTTGATTTTTGTTTTTTTCTGCCGCAGACGTCAGTTCCTCGCGGCGTTTGTTGCGAAGCAGCAACTCCTTGTCGATCTCTGCCCGCTCCTCGGAAAGTTTTTTGAATTCTTCCTCCGAGATATTTCCGCTTCGATGCTCTTCCAGTTTCCTTTTGATCTCTTCACGGCGGGCCGTAAGTTTTTCAATTTCTGCGTTTTCATTTCGCAGCATTTCGATGATAGGATCCATTATTTTCTCCTTTTACTTGAATTTTTTGAGTTCCTCTTCAACGCGTCGTGCCATGCGTTCCTGCGCCAGCCTTTCTTGTCGCTTTACCTCTTCCACGGCGATTACAACCGTCTCTTTGTAAGCAGGGAATGCCGTAATGGTGATTTCGGGAAGTTCCTCAATCTTTGTAACAGTTCTCGTAAGCGTTGCCGGGTTGACCTGTTCGTGCGTGCGCAGCCAGAAGCTCATTCCGTCGACGATACCCGCCTCGATGAGGTTGTATGCATCGCGCGCTTCCTGTGTGTTCGGCATAACGCATTCCATGAACAATCCCGTTTCATCCACGTCAAGCCGTAAATTCTTTCCCGTGCGCCCGAAAACTCTGTTCATATCATGACCGTACAGCAAGAAAACATTGCGAAGGTCAACACCATCCATTGCCTGAGGAAGTATTATCTCCTCGATTTCTCCGTACCAAGAATCCCAAACCTTTGTCGGCGTATTGAACAGGATCGGATATCCTCGCACGACAAGCTCCTTTTTGCCCGTTTCTGTCTCCCTCGCTTCCGTTCGGAACTCCACCGAACGGAATTCGTCGGACTTATTTTTGTCAAACAATACTATTACCTCCTTCCGATGCATTTGCGCCGCCGCCCGTCGGTTTCTCCGAATGCGCACCTGCCCCTTCCGCACCGTTTTTTGCCTTCTGATACTCGTCCGCATTCTCTATGTTGACGGTATCCAGCGTGACTCTGTATGTCTTTCCCATTCCGTTCGGAACTGGTCCATACCCGATCATTTCGCGCCCTTCGTCAGCGTTCATCATTCCGTTACGCGACACAACGTTGAAAAACGCCGTCTTTGCCGAGAGCGTCGATACCTGCAGCCAGAACGTGTCAAGTTCCATTCTGTTCCCGTGTGCCTGTTCCATGCGAGTAAATATCTTAGAAGTGAACTCCTGCTCAACTTGCCGCGCTATGGGTTCGACATGGTTTTTCACAAATAACTGATACTCGATCTCCGTCGCTTTGTTATTGACGATGTCCTGTGTGATCCCGAAATAATTGTACACAATATCGATCACCATCTTCATCAGTTCGCGATTGACGTCATTTTCGGTCCAGTTGATGGGCGTGATTTTCCACTGCGGGTCAATATATGCGATCCCTCGAACAGACTGCGCAAAGTTCACGTCCAGATCTTTCATCGTTCCATCCGCGTCTTTCTGCTTTAACTGACCCTGCGTCGCCATATCCGCCTGCATAATCGCACGCACCTTGTTCGGATCGGCTACCGCGATCGCCTGTTTTGCAAGCGCTTGAATAACTATCTCGTAAAGCCCGAGGTCATTCCTCTGCCCGCCGCCCAGCGCCGAAAATCGGTTCAGATAAATCAGATTGTCCATGTCATACGTCTTTCCGATACCGTTCAGCGTCACCGTGGCGCGATCTTCGTACAACTTAAAATCGAATGTATCGCGCGGTAAAACATACAACTGTGATAGCTTTCCTGTTTTTACCGAAAAACGCGGCTCAACAAACACGTTGGAATACAGCATCAGAGACGTTATAACATTGACCCAGAATTGCGACGCATTCTGAAGCGGATTGGCTCTGATATTGATGACACGGTCCTCTTCCCCTTCAAGATAGGTGCCGTTACCGTCTTTATCGCGCCTTTCGAAATACTTCGGGATGATGGAAAAAATCTCCGCGAACGACTGGATTGCCGTACGGACCTCCGGGATCTGATAGATACTGCTCGCGTAATTGTATGCGAACCATCCGACATTGTTCCCGTAATATTCGCGAACGATGGTGCGCAGCGTCTGCGGAGCAGCCCCGTCCGCTTTCGCCTTTTCGCGTGAAAAAATACTTTTGAAGAAATTTGAAACTTTTCCCATGCTATATCCTGAATATTTCTCCGATGCGCGCCTGGTATATCGGCATCTCTTTCGCGCGCTGGTATGCCACAAACGAATTGAACACGCCGATCGCGCCGTCGATGTGCCCTGTCGATTTCGCTTTGTGCGGCGATAAATTGTTGTTGACGTCCTGTCTGATCTTGAGATTGAAAAAACATACAGCAAACATCTTGTTCCTTGCATCCGCAACAATTTTACCGGATTCAAACAGACTCCGCGTAACCTTGATCGGCTCGGAGAGTGTCCAACCACCCTGAGCGACCTCAGTCAGAACCCCGAGATCGCGCGTTATGGTCCCCGTCTCGGTATCCCTTCGTACCTTTTCATGCGAAAAACCGTGTTCCTGCATATCCGTCAGCCATTCTTTCGATAGCGCGCGATCGTATCCGATTTTCAGAAAACTGATCTTGTATTCATCGCGTAAAAGTGTGAACCACGCCGTGACGTACTCTTTTTGTACATAACTTCCCGGCGTTACGATGACGACCTCGCTGGTTATGCGATCCCCCGTGGCAAGATTCGTCATACGGCGATAGTCCTGCTTGTCCCGCGCACTGTTGCGTTCCAGTCTGTCCTCAGCGATGAAGTACGCCTGCAAGTATATGAATTTTTCACCCGTCAGAATGCACGCCGTCGCGTTGCAAAGATCGGTTGTTTCCGCCAAATCCACACCGCCTACTGCATATGTATCGATATATTCGCCTTCGTGCACGATGCGCATTGCATTTTTGATCGCTACCATGTTGAAG
>CALVSU010000159.1 GCA_944359385.1 uncultured Clostridia bacterium
TGTTGAACGGAGAAAGAAGGATTTGGCAAACAAAATTCTGACACCAGTAACATTATGGAGCGGCTTTGACGATTCATTGCCTTTACAGACCGAAGAGAAAAACGAAAGCAGCCGCGGCAACGTTGTGCTTTCGGAAGTTGTCTTTTCGGGAAGGGCGGTCGGGAGTGAGCGGGTGCGCATCAGTGCGTTGTATGCAAGACCTGCGGGCGGCAAAGCCGCGGCTTCTCTTCTGATCTTGCCCGACGCAGACAAGACGTGCGACGAGACGCTCGTATGCGGTTTTGCGGAAAGAGGGTATGCCGTTCTGATGCCCGATTATCGGGGCGAATGGGAAGGCTGCGCTTTTTATACGCGATATCCCGCAAGCGTTTCCTATGCGAATTTCAAAGACGCGGACAGACATTTTCTGTATGCGGACGAAACGGCAAAGGAGACCTGCTGGTACGAATGGACTGCCGTGGCGCGTTACGCGCTCCGCTGTCTGAAAGAATTGCAGCCGGACAAGGCTGTCGGCGCCGTCGGGCTGAAAAACGGAGGCAACGTTGTCTGGCAGCTTGCGGCGACGTCGGAAGAACTGGCGTGTGCGGTTCCCGTCTGTGCGGGAGGCTGGCTCGCTTATAGAGGGATCAACAAGTTCGGGGAGAACACCGACCTTAAAATGGACGAGGAACGCTATCGCTTTCTGGGCGGGGTGGATGCGCAGGCGTATGCGCAGTCGGTGAAATGTCCCGTTCTCATGCTCTGTTCCACGAACGACGCAAATTTTGATGCGGACAGGGCTTTTGACACCTTTGCGCGCGTGGGCGCGGGGCAGGAAAAAACTTTCTATTTTTCCGCGCGTTACGACGGGCATATCGGGAATACTGCGTTCAACGATCTTGAACTCTTTTTGGCAAAATTTCTGAAAGGACGGGAAGTCTTTGTGCCATCGCCCGTCAATATTTCCATAGAAGAGGACGACGGGGAGCTCGTCGCCAAGATCTGCTTCGACTCGAACGGCGAAGTGGAGTATTGCGAAGTTTTTATGGCGGAAGACAATCTCGATTCTTCTACGCGCGACTGGACCCGCTGCGAGCGTAAGCGCGGAGACGGAGAGGACACTGAATATTTCAGACTCAATGCCTACAAAGGGGCGAAGACAGTATTCGCTTTTGCAAAAGCCAAATACAGCTGCGGATTTGCCGTGTCTTCAAAGATCGCGGTCAAACGCATCGAAAAACAGTATGCGAATATGCAGCCGAAAAGCCGCATCATTTACAGCAGCAAAAACGGAACGGACAGTTTTACTTTGGATAAATATGACGATAATGTCATTGCGGACTGTTTTCTCGACAACAGGGTAAAACCTGTCAGGCTTGTTGACGGGCCGAGCGGGATCAAAGGAGTGTATTCTTCTTACGGGCTTCGCCTTTACCGCATCAACGACGAGAGGTTCAGACCTGCGGACAATGCGCTGATCAAATTCGATCTTTACGCCCAGACAGCGACGGTCGTGACCGTGTGTGTCTATACGGTGAAAAACGGCGTGCGGGAGAGGTTTTCCGCGGAGATCGAGCTTGCGGGCGGCGAAGAGTGGACGGCGTGCAATCTGTGTGCGAAAGACCTGAAAAATCAGGTTGGGAAGTCGCTTTCGCAGTTGAACGAAGGGAAATACCTTACATTCAGCTCCAAAAATCTGTTCTGCGTAAATAATTTGCTTTGGATCTGAAATTTCACGGAATTTTCCTACCTTTTCGAGGAAAAGTATGTTATACTCATTGGGAGATAAAGTCATAACGAAAAAGAAACATCCCTGCGGCGGCGACGTCTGGACGATCGTGCGCATGGGGGCGGATATAAAATTGCGTTGCGACAAGTGCGGGCGCATCGTCATGCTCACAAACGACGCATTTTTGAGATCCGTGAAAAAACCGAGGAATGATTGATGGAAAATCCTTACGGAGAGATCATAAGCGAAAGGAGAGATCCGAACAAGGACCTCGTCTCTGCTTTTAAGTTTGCGTTTGTTGTGCTGGCACTGTTTGCGTTTTTTATCATCCTGTTCACGGGGATCTTCGCGGGGGTAAGGGTGGATGGCGATTCCATGATGGACACGCTGCATGACGGCGATTATCTGTTCATGAATCAGTGTGCTGAGCCCGATTACGGCGACATCGTCGTCGTGCATACGGGCAGGCTGAATGCCGATTATGTGATCAAGAGGGTGATCGCGCTGGAAGGCGACGAGATTTATGCGAAAGACGGCGTCTTGTATCGCAAATGCAAAGGTGAGACGGATTTTTCTGTTGTGGAAGAGCCGTATTTATATGAAGAATGGCTGAATGTTTCTTTGGATAAGCCGAATACGTTCGGGTCGGCGTCTTCTCCGATCGTGATCGGAGAAGGGGAGATCTTTTATATGGGCGACAACAGGAACGTCAGCGTCGATTGCCGTGCTTACGGCGCGCAGGATCTGTCGGAGGTTTCGGGCGTTATTACGGGCTGGTCACTGAAAACGAAGAGCTTTTTTACGGGATTATTCCGTCTTTTTTCATAAATATTTTGACATCGGAGGCAATTATGGCAGACAACAAGATCATGATCACTTCAGACAGCACTTGTGATCTCGGTAAAGAGCTGACCGAAAAACGCGGCGTTACGATCCTTCCGCTTACGGTCATTCTCGGGAGCGAGTCGTACAAAGACGGCATCAACATCGTCCCCGAAGACATCTTTGCGTATTTTGACAGGACAGGCGAACTTCCCAAGACGGCGGCGCCGAGCGTTTCGGATTACGAAAACTTTTTCCGCAGATTTGTCGATGACGGGTATACGGTCGTGCATATCAACATTTCCTCAAAAGCGTCCGGTTCATACGGCTTTGCGGCGGCGGCGCAAAAGAGTTTCGGCGACAAGGTGTTCGTCGTGGACAGCGGCGCGCTTTCCACGGGGCAGGGGCTTCTCGTCATGAAAGCGTGCGATATGCGCGACGAAGGAAAGTCGGCAAAAGAGATCGCCGACACGCTCAATGCGATCAAAAACAAAGTGAATACCTCTTTCGTTCCCGATACCCTCCTGTATCTTTACAAGGGCGGGAGATGCTCCACGCTCTCGTATTACGGCTCGAAAGTTCTGTCCATTCATCCTTTCATCGATATGAAGGACGGGAAACTGTACCCGAAAAAGAAATA
>CALVSU010000160.1 GCA_944359385.1 uncultured Clostridia bacterium
ATCGAAGTCAAAGTGACGCCGCAGAAGACAAACGGATTCGACGCCATAGCCGAGGAGATCTACCGTTTTGACGAGGTGAAGAGCTGCTATCTGATGAGCGGCGGTTTCGACCTTGCGGTGTTTATCGAGGGCAAGTCTTTGCGCGAAGTCGCGCGCTTTGTCACCGAGCGGCTTTCCACGCTCGACGAGGTGCTGTCCACCGCGACGCACTTCATTCTCAAAAAGTATAAGATCGAAGGCACGGTAGCGGATTCGAAAGACGAGAACGGGATGAGATTGTCGGTACAGCCATGAGGAAATTCGTAAACGAAAGGGCGGAGAAGCTCAAACCGAGCGGGATACGCAAATTTTTCGACATCGTTTCGGAAATGAAAGACGCGATCTCTCTCGGTGTGGGCGAGCCCGATTTTATCACGCCGTGGAATATCCGCAACGCGGCGATCAAGAGCATTCAGCGCGGATATACGCAATATACGGGCAACAGGGGGCTTCCCGCTCTCCGCGAGGCGATCTCCCGCTATATGGGCGAGCGGTTCGGATTGGACTGCCCCGCCGAACACATCATCGTCACGGTGGGGGCGAGCGAGGGGATAGACCTTGCTCTCCGCGCCGTCTGCGACGCCGGCGACGAGATCCTCATACCCGAACCCAGCTACGTTTCCTATATGCCCGGGGTGTATCTTGCGGGAGGAACGCCCGTTTCGCTCCGCTGTGTGAAGGAGAACGGTTTTATCGTCACGCCCGAAATGCTGGAAAAGGCGATCACGCCCCGCACAAAGGCGATCATCCTGCCTTATCCGAATAATCCGACGGGCGGCATCATGACGCGCGCGGAGCTGGAAGTGATCGCGCCCGTCATCGAAAAGCACGATCTTCTCGTCATTTCGGACGAGATCTATGCGGAACTGACTTACGGCGGAAAACACGTTTCGATCGCGTCTTTGCCCGGTATGCGGGAGCGGACTGTGGTCATCAACGGCTTTTCGAAGGCGTTTGCCATGACCGGCTGGAGGGTCGGATTCGTCAGTGCGCCCCCCGAGATCGACGACGCGCTCTTTAAGATCCATCAGTATGTGATCATGTGCGCGCCCACGGCTTCGCAGTATGCGGCGCTCGAAGGACTGCGCGACGGGTTTGCCGATAATTTTTCTTCGGTGGAAGAGATGCGCGCGGAATACAACAAACGGCGCCGTTTCATGGTTGATTTTTTCAACGCCGTCAATATGCCCTGTTTTGAGCCGCGCGGCGCTTTCTATGTTTTTCCTTCGACGGAAAAGCTCGGCGTGACAGGCGAGGCGTTTGCGAACGGACTTTTGCGCGCGGGGAAGGTGGCGGTCGTGCCCGGCGACGCGTTCGGCGACGCGGGCAGGCATCACGTCCGCTGTTCGTATGCGACGAGCATGGCGAATCTCGACAAGGCGTCTTCTCGTATCGAAAAGTATCTCAAAGAGAATTTCTGAGCGGAAAAACCTTTGCGAGGCGGCACTGCCGAGTGCGCAGTCTTACGCGCGCGCGATTATAGCTTGACATCGCGCAAGAAAAGGTTTATAATAATCGGGAAAGACCAGTGATTCCGTATTCTGCATACGGGATCACTGATTTTACAATGGGCAGGCCTGCCGCCCGCGGCACATCTGTAAAGCAGGTCAAATTTTTATTTTTATCAGGAGCGGTATTATGGCGGAAGAGTTCATCATGACTCAAAAGGGGTACGACGAGGCGGTTGAAAGACTCAGATATCTGCAGACACAGAAGAAAAAAGAGATCACCGAGCGCATCAAGGTCGCGCGCGGATTCGGGGATCTGAGCGAGAATGCGGAATACGACGCCGCAAAGAACGAAGAGGCGCTCAACGAAAGCGAGATCCGCGAACTGGAAAACAAGATCAAAAACGCGAAGATCATGGAAGAGAGCACCGACAACAGCAAAGTGCATTTCGGCAATGTGGTCAAGGTGTACGATTTCGATCTCGAAGAAGAGGATACCTATACCCTCATGGGTTCCACCGAAGCAAACCCCGAAAAAAATATTGTCAGCATAGATTCCCCCTTCGGTTCCGCGCTGGTCGGTTCGAAGTGCGGCGACACCGTGACCGTGCACGCGCCGGGCGGGGATTATCAGGTCAAGATCCTGGAAATCAAATAATTTTGTTGCGGGCTTGCCCCGAAAACTGAGGATTCACGAATTTATGGACGCAAAAATCACAAAAAACCGCGTGGGACATCTTCTTTCGTACGACTGGATCAAGATCCTTGCGATCTGCGCTGCCGTCGTCGTCGTCTGGGTGATCCTGTTCACGACCATTGCGCCCCGCGCAACGGACGGTCAGAAGTTCGAAGTCTATGTCTATACGCGCGTCAGCTACTATACCGACAGATTCGGAAAGCTCGATTCGCTGCATGAAAAGGACGCGCTTTCCTACGACGTGCTCGATTACAGCGTGAATACGCTGCAGGAAGATTCTGCGAGTACCGTCCTTGCCGCGCATTTCGGCGCGGGACAGGGCGACGTCATGTTCATCAGCGGTTACGAATACGAGGAGACGGATTCGGACGGTAACAAAACGACGACGAGCGATCTTCAGAAATTTTTATACAGCTACGGCGGCAACTGCGTCTGGCTGGGCGAATCCGCAGATTATCCGCTCGGCGAGAGCACCAACCCGAACGCGCAGAGTTATCTCGGCAACTGCAGGGCATATCTCGAAAAATATTATCCCGACGGGCTCGGCGGTGACATGGACAAGTCCGCCGTAGAGAGCGATTTCCGTGCGCGCGCAAAGGGCGACAACCGCTATAAACGCGAATCGCAGATCAAAGCGGGACTCGAAAAGGAATATGTGCGGATAGAACGTCTCCTGGAAGGCTATAACAATGTCATGAGCTATCTTGAAGACGGGACGATCTCCATAACGTCTGTCGAGGCACAGGTACAGAGCAACAAAGACGAAAACGGCGACGGCAGGGTGGATTCGAACGACGTGATCGACGCGACACTGCAGTATTCGTTCGATCTGAGCAATGTCACGGGGCTGGACAAGCTGCTCACCTCGACAAGGAGCGGAGACGGCACTTCTACGAGAGAGGGCGTGAACATGATCGTGCTCAACACCCGCCTGCAGGAAGAGGCGCTGCGCTATGAGCAGATCACTTTCCTCGATTTCAT
>CALVSU010000161.1 GCA_944359385.1 uncultured Clostridia bacterium
GGTCGGGCAGGCCGCCGTGTCTGAGGAGCCGTCTGTTTCGCAGGGCAAACAGTCGGAAAGTCGCGTCGGGATTGCGGGATCGCGCGCGGAGTATAAGACAAGCGCAAGTCGGGCGGAGGAACGGCGCGAACGGATGTATGCTTTCTCGGAGACGTCGGTTGACGATACATCGCGAGAAGAATTTGAGAGGGACAAAGCAGATGCCGAGCAGGGGATCGCAGAAGCACAGTATAATCTCGGATTGTTTTATGAGCACGGAAAATTTGTGACCCAAAACGCCGAAGAATCGTTCAGATGGTACAAGAAAGCCGCTGAGCAGGGCATTGCCGCGGCACAGCTGAAAACCGGCGGGTATTACGGAAAGGGAGTCGGCGTGGCGAAAGACGAAGCGGCGGCGCATCGGTGGTTTTTAAAAGCCGCCGAGCAGGGGAATGTGGCTGCGCAGATGAACGCGGGCATCGATTTTGCGAGAGGCACAGGCACAAAGAAAAATATTCCCGAAGCGATAAAATGGTATAAGAGGGCGGCGGAGAACGGAAATGCGGAAGCGGAATATTTGCTTGCGGTGATCTATATGTCCGGCGACGGAATAGCGCCCGATTACCCGGAAGCCGTCAGGCGGTTCAAAAATGCGCTGCGTTCGGAAGACAAGGAAATAAAAAAATCAGCAAAAGAAGCCCTTTCCCTTCTTGCGAAAGAAGGGTTCAGATAGAAAATTCCTGCGTCGCGGATAAAAAGCGAGATAAGGAAGAGCAAAAAAGCTCTCTGCGTCATACAATGGAGAAGAGAGAACGGCATCAAAGCGGACGCCGTGAAAAGGAGAGATTATGTTCAAGCGTCTACGCGCGGACATCGAAGCGGCAAAGCGCAACGACCCCGCCGCGCGCAACAAATTCGAGATCTGGCTGACCTATTCGGGGGTACACGCGCTCTCGTGGCACAGGTTTGCAAACAGACTGTATAAAATGCACCTGAAACTGTTGGCGCGCATGGTCTCGCAGTTCGCCAAATTTCTGACGGGCATCGAGATCCACCCTGCGGCGAAGATCGAGGGAGGCGTGTTCATCGATCACGGCATGGGCGTTGTCATCGGCGAAACGGCGGAAGTCAAGAGCGGCGTCGTCATTTATCAGGGCGTGACGCTGGGCGGCACGGGCAAGGAAAAGGGCAAGCGCCACCCGACCATCGAAAAGGACGTCATCATTTCTGCGGGCGCGAAGGTCTTGGGCGGCTTTACCGTGGGCGAAGGCGCGAAGATCGGCGCAGGCGCGGTCGTCCTCAAAGAAGTCCCGCCGCATGCGACGGTCGTGGGCGTTCCCGCGCGCGTCGTGCGCATTCGCGGCGAAAAACCCGATCTCCAGCAGGAAAAGATCGACCCGAACGCCGAGGAGATCCGCGCGCTCAAATGCCGCCTGCACAAACTGGAAGCGGCGCTCACGAAATTGACGGGCGAAACATTCGAATGCACGAAAGAGGAGATCTTCCCCTCGTTCGAAATGTTCGAGACGGGTACTGCGGGTGCGGAAGCCGCGTCGGCCGCGGGCAAAACTGACGCCGTAAAAACAGACGGTGATGCGGGCAAAACTGACGCCGCAAAAGCAGCCGGCGATGCGGGCAAAACTGACGCCGCAAAAGCAGACGGCGATGCGGGCAAAACGGACGCCGCAGAAGAGGGGAAAAGGGACGAGAACGTTCAATAAATAGAGGAAAAAAGCATGATAACATCCAAAGAACTGAGAAACAAGTGGATCTCTTTTTATGAGAGCAAGGGGCATGTGAACATCGGGGCGGTGTCGCTGATCGGCGACGGCACGACGGGGGTCATGTTCAACGTGGCGGGAATGCAGCCGCTCATGCCCTATCTTTTGGGACAACCCCATCCCGCGGGCAAGCGTCTTTGCAACGTGCAGGGCTGCGTGCGGACGGTGGACATCGATTCGGTGGGCGACGCGACGCATTTCACCTTTTTCGAGATGATGGGGAACTGGTCGCTCGGCGATTACTTCAAGAAAGAAAAGACGGCGTGGAGTTTTGAGCTTCTCACCGAAGTTTTCGGGCTGGACAAGGACAAGATCTGTTCGACGGTGTTTGCGGGCAACGAATCCGCCCCGCGCGACGATGAAACGGCGGAGCTTCTCGTAAAGCTCGGCATAAAGCGCGAGAACATTTTTTATCTGGACAAGTCCAACAACTGGTGGGAGCTGGAAGGCACCGTCGGCACGCCGTGCGGGCCGGACAACGAGTGGTTCTATCCGCTGACGGACGAGGAGTGCGGAAGAAAGCCCTGCGACATCAACTGTCCTTGCGGCAGGTATGTCGAGATCGGCAACGACGTCTATATGCAATACAAAAAGACGGAAAACGGCTATGTTCCGCTGGACAATAAAAACGTGGACACGGGGTTCGGGCTGGACAGGATGCTCGCATTCCTCAACGGGCTTACGGACGGATACAAGACCGACCTTTTCAGCGGCGCGATCGCGTATCTGGAAAAGGCTTCGGGCAAAAAATACGACGACGGCGGTGAGGCGCAGAAGGCGATGCGCGTCATAGCCGATCACACCCGCACGACGGTCATGCTCATCGGCGATGTGAACGGCATCCTTCCTTCCAACACGGGTGCGGGGTATATCCTGCGCAGGCTGATGCGCCGCGCCATCCGCTATTGCAAGGCGCTGGGCGTTTCCGGAAAAGAGATGGAAAACGTCGCGAAGATCTTTATCGACGACGTGTACGGCGAAGCGTATCCGCTTCTGCCCGAAAAGAAAGAATATATCCTGTCCGAGATCGCGCGCGAGACCGAACGCTTTGAGGCGACGCTCGAAAAGGGCATGAAGGAATTTGAAAAGACGCTCACGGGCATCGAGCGCAAAAACGAGTTCATGTCCAAGCAGGATCCCGCATACGTAAAGGAAACGGCGATCGGCGGCAAGGCGGCGTTCAAGCTGTACGATACCTACGGGTTCCCTCTCGAACTGACGGTGGAAATGGCGGCAGAGCGCGGCTATACGGTGGACGAAGCGGGTTTTGAAGCGGCGTTCAAAGAACATCAGGAAAAGAGCCACGCCGTCGCGGAAGGGCAGTTCAAGGGCGGCCTTGCGGATACGTCCGTAGCGACCACCCGCCTGCATACGG
>CALVSU010000162.1 GCA_944359385.1 uncultured Clostridia bacterium
CGTTTCCTGCCCCCTGCGGCACCCCATAACACGAAGGCATGCGGTCTGTACCGTCGTTTCCTCTTCGGAGCCCGTCTCCGCGGCAGTTTCGGTGAGATAGACCATTTCTTTCCCGTATACAGCAACATACTTTTCTCGCATCGCTTCGAAGGCGCTGTCTCTGAGCGACTCGGCGCGCGTTTTTAAGGAACCGCCTTCCGTTGCATACACGGGCGGAAGTATATGCATGACGATCTTTTTCTGAAGGCCGAACGCCTTGCGCAGGCGCGTCTGTCTGAATTCTATGAACACGGGCAACACGGGAACATTGAACTTTACCGCAAAACGGAAAGCGCCCGTCTTGAAAGGGCGGATCTTTTCATAGCGGAACCACAGCGCGTGTTCGGGATAAAAGTTGACGATCTTCTTCTTTTTCATCAGCACGCCGACCGTCTTTTGCAGGTTTTCGAGATCGCGCACAGATTCCCCCACCGGCAAAAAGCCGCCCGCCTTGAAGATGCGGCCCGCCCAGCCTTTTTTCAGAAGATAGAAGGAACCCGTATGATACGTGCGGTATCCTCCGAGCGCAAGTTTTACAAGAAGGGTATCGATCTCATGCACATGATTACATACGGAGATCGCGCCGCTTTTTCTGATCTTGCGAAGGTTCTTCCTCCCTTTGATCCGAAACCCGTAAGCAAAAAATGCATAGATCTTCCCGAAAAATTTAACGGCAGGTATGAGCAGGAACCGCCTTATTTTTTCACTGATCTTACGCGGTAGATAACTGTACCCTTCGTCTATGCGAAGTGCGTTGTCATATCTGTGCTCGTTCAGATCCTGATCGAAAAGCCCTTTCTTTTCAAATTCGATGGCTTTGTCCTTATATTTTTTCGTCATCGCCCTCACCCCGTAAAAGCGCCTTTATCATATATTTCTATTACAAACAGTATACCGCAATGACAAAAAAAATGCAATGTTAATTGCTTTACTATTAAAAATTCCCCGCATTTTTCACAAAAAGGTTTTGTGAAAAATGCGGGTTGCGCCGTCAGAGGTCCTCCATCTCATCGAGGGTAAGGAGAAATCCGGGCAAAAACTTTTCGCAAAAGTAATCGACACAAGGCATATTTTTTTCTTTGAGTTCTTTTTCGATGCTCTCCTTTGCTTTTTTGAACTCTGCATTCCCCGCTTTGAGTTCTTCCAGACACTTGATATAAGCGGAAAGCTTGTCCGCACCCTTCACGAGTTTATACTCGTAGCTCTCCGTGTCCGCCACGACATAAGGGGCAAGCCCTTTTTTCAGTTCTTCGGGAAGCATGGCGAGCAGGCGTTCGCTCGCTCTGTCCTCGATCGCGCGATACGCACCGCGCATCTCCTTATTATAATATTTGATGGGCGTGGGAAGATCGCCCGTCATCACCTCGCTGCACTCGTGATACATCGCATACAGCACGGTCTTGTTCACGTCGGGCGCGTTGCCGCACACCTCCGTATCGATGAGCGCGAGCGCGTGCGCAATGACGGCGACCTGCTGAGAATGCTCCATCACGTTCTCTTCGCGCGAAGAACGCATCAGCGACCAGCGCTTGATATATTTCATTCTGTCCAGAAATGCGTAAAAGTTATACATTTTTCAAACTCCTTCGTTTATAAAGATATTGTATCACATTTTCCCGCCGATTTCAATTGACTTTTCTCTCTCTTTATACTATAATTCTGACGCAAACAGATTTAAGCCGCTTTGGCGGCGGTCTTACCTATGATCGCGGATATCCCGCCGTCGGGATATTTGTGAAATAAAATTACATATCCGCCGGGGGTGCCGTAAAAAGCTGAGATCATACCCTTTGAATCGGGCAAGGTAATACTTGCACGAAAGCTGCAAAGACGATATATCGGCGCGCCCGCATTTTGCGGCGCGCCTCATTTTTTGTAGGACGTCGGCGGAACAAACGGAGGTTTTATGTTTCCCAGTTTCCTGAGCGCCTATATCGGCGTGGAAGAAGTCGGCGACGAAACGCATTACATCTACGGCGACGTCTGGACTTCTTTTGCCAAAACTGCGCTCAACAATGTGTTTCTTTGGGCGGCGATCGCCCTTGCGGTCATTTTGCTCGCCGTCGGCGTGTTCGTGCGGCTGAAAAAAGCGGAATCGTTCAAAAGCTATGTCAAAACGGCGATCGCCCTTGCCGCAGGCTTTGCGGTGACCGTGATCGTGACCATGGCGGCGATCGAATTTTACGATATGTACGAAAACGGATATCTTTTTGATATCCTGCTCTGGCCGTCCGTCGCGCTCGGCGCCGCGATCGTGCTCGGCATAGCCGCCTGCTACGTTTGCAGCCTGTTCTCCAAAAAGACTTTCAAAATCGCTCTCATCGTCTCGGGAAGCGTATGCGCGGCGGCGCTCGTCGCCCTGCTCGTATGCATCGGCGTCTATTATGCCTCGGGCGACGCGGCAGACACCAACGGCGTGTCGCAGGCTTCCGTGAAAGACCTTCCCCTCTATCTTTCTTCGCTGGGCATCATCGCCGTGACCGCGCTCATCGCCGTGTTCATGGGCAAAGGCGAAAAGAAAGGCTTTGACACAAAGACCATCGCATATGCTGCAGTCTGCATCGCGATGAGCTTCGCCCTCTCCTATATCAGACTGTTCCCCATGCCGCAAGGCGGTTCGGTCACGCTGGCAAGCCTGCTTCCCCTCATGCTCTTTTCCTATATGTTCGGCGTGCGCAAAGGGGTGTTCGCGGGCGTCATCTACGGAATTTTGCAGGCGATCCAGGATCCCTGGCTCCTGCATCCCGCACAATTTTTGCTCGACTACCCCATCGCTTTTTCGGTGATCGGGCTTACGGGGATGTTCCGAAGCGTAAAGAAGATCGGCAGCATCCCGCAACTGTCTTTCGCGCTCGGCGGCATCGTCGCAGGGTGCCTGCGCTTTGTTTCCCACGTCTTTTCGGGCGTTTTTGCCTTCTCGGAATATGCCTACGACAGCGCGGGAAATCCAATGAACGCTTGGATCTACAGTCTCGGCTATAACTCTTTCGTCTTCATCGACATCGCCATCGTCATCGTCGTCGGCGCGCTTGTGCTTTCTTCCAAGGCTTTCCTCAAAGAAATGGAACGCCA
>CALVSU010000163.1 GCA_944359385.1 uncultured Clostridia bacterium
TGTTCGAGGATATCCTCTCCCGCGTCGGGTCCATGCCGCTCCCTCCTTACATCCACGAAAAGCTCAAAGACAAAGACCGCTATCAGACGGTCTACTGCAAGACGGACGGCTCTGCCGCCGCGCCCACGGCGGGATTGCATTTCACAAAGGAATTGCTCGCAGAGATCAGGGAGATGGGCGTGGAGATTGCCGAAGTGCTCCTGCACGTAGGTCTGGGCACCTTCCGTCCCGTCAAGGAAGAGGACCTTACTGACCACGTCATGCATTCCGAGTATTATTGCGTGAGCGAAGAGGCGGCAAACACCGTCAATGCGGCAAAGCGTGAGGGCAGGCGGGTGATCGCGGTCGGCACGACTTCGGTAAGAACGTTGGAAACGGTCGCCGACGAGAAGGGCTTTTTGCGCCCGTGCAGCGGCGATACGTCCATCTTTATCTACCCTCCATACAGATTCAAGTGCGTGGACGCGCTCATCACCAACTTCCATTTGCCCGAAAGCACCCTCATCATGCTCGTTTCCGCGCTCATGGGACGGGAAAACTGCCTTGCCGTCTACAAAGAGGCGGTGGAAAAAAAGTATCGTTTTTTCAGTTTCGGGGATGCGATGCTGATTTTATAGACATTTGAACGGGGCAGGCGTTGCGGCGCAAGGTCTGACGGGAGCGACGGAACGGGCAGACATCTGCTGCGCACAGTGTTATAAATGAGCCTGCACGGATAGAGCGACATTGCCGACGGAAAGGTCGGAGCGATAAAGGATTTGAAAAGTGGCTGAAAAATTTTCGTTTGAACTGATCAAAGTCGACCCCGAAACGGGGGCGAGGGCGGGCATATTCCATACACCGCACGGCGACATAGAAACGCCCGTCTATATGTCTGTCGGCACGCAGGCGACGGTAAAGGGCATTCTTCCCCGCGACCTCAAAGAGGCTGGTTCGCAGATCGTCCTTGCGAACACATATCATCTGTACATGCGCCCGGGGCATGAACTGATAAAAAAAGCGGGCGGACTGCATAAATTCATGAACTGGGACAGACCTATCCTGACGGACAGCGGCGGGTTTCAGGTCTTCTCGCTCGCAAAGCTCAACAATATCAAAGAAGAAGGGGTCTGGTTCAACTCGCACATCGACGGGAGCAAGCATTTTTTTACGCCCGAAAAGGTGATGGAGATCGAGAATGCGCTGGGCGCCGACATCATCATGCAGTTCGACGAATGCAGCGAATACGGCGTGGACAGAAAGTATGCAAAGTCCGCGTTGGACAGGACGGTGCGCTGGCTGGAGCGGTGTGCGGCGGCGCATAAAAACGAGGCGCAGGCGCTCTTTCCCATCGTGCAGGGGAATTTTTATAAGGACCTTCGCATCGAGAGCGTGGAGGCGGCAAAACCCTTCGCGAAATACGGCATCGGGATCGGCGGTCTTTCCGTCGGCGAACCTAAGCCGCTCATGTACGAGATGCTCGACGCGATCCGTCCCGTTCTGCCCGAAAAGGTGCCCCGCTATCTCATGGGGGTGGGCAGTCCCGACTGTCTGATCGAAGGGGTGCTCCGCGGCATCGATATGTTCGATTGCGTGCTGGCGACCCGCGTCGCGCGCAACGGCACGGCGCTTACGTCGAAAGGAAAGGTCGTCGTGCGCAACGCCGTTTATAAAGAGGATTTTACGCCGCTCGACGAAGAATGCGACTGCTATTGCTGCAAGAATTACACGAAGGCGTATCTGCGCCATCTCGTGAACGCGGGGGAGATGCTCTCGTCCATGCTCCTGTCCCTGCACAACGTGACCTTCCTCAACCGCCTGATGCGCGGATTGCGCAGGGCGATCATCGAGGGCGGCGTCAGGGAATTTTGCCGTGAATTTTACGCGAAATACGGCGAAAAAGGGTAAAAACGTTAAAATTCTGCGAAAATTTTGTTTTCCGCTTTTGAAACAGTTGCAAAAAAATTCCAAAAAAGATAATATATAACGCGTAGCTTACTATTCAAGCAAAACAGAAAGGAGAATATAAAAATGTCTATGAACCTTTTGGCGAGCAACGTCACTTCGTATATTTTTATCGGTGTGATCGCCGCGCTTCTGATCGCTTTCTTTGTGTGGTCTTACATCAGCAACAAGAAAAAACAGAAGAATTTCAACGACACGATCAACGCGATCAAGCCGGGCAGCAAGGTCAAAACCATCGGCGGCGTCTGCGGCGAAGTCGTGGAGATCGACGACGAAGAGAATACCTTTGTCCTGAAAACGGGGACGGGCGACTGCGTCAGCTATCTTAAATTTGACAAACAGGCGATCTATCAGACGGACGCGAAACCCGAACCTGCCGCAGAAGTGAAAAAGGCAGAGGTAGCGCCCGCGGCGGCGGAAGCTCCCGCAGAAGAGAAAACCGAAGAAGCCGAAGAGAAGAAAGATTCGGACAAGGAATAAGCATAATTGTAAATGCCTCCGCATACGATAGAATAAATCGTGCGGAGGTCTTTTTTTATGAAAGAAGGGAAGGGCGGTGCGGTACAGGTAGCAAAGGGTGCCTGCGTTTCCGTCGTTTTCACGCTGGCGGCGGTGTTGATTTTTGCGCTGATCATCAAGCTGTTTGCGCTTTCTTCGGGCGTGATCACGCCCGTCAATCAGGTCATAAAATTTGTCGCGGTGTTTATCGGATGTTTTTTCTGTATCAGACCGGACAGGGCTTTTTTCAAGGGATTGCTCTGCGGTGCGATCGTTGCGATCGTCACGTACTTTCTGTTTGCGATCGTGGCGGGGAGCATATCCTTCGGCTGGATGAATCTTTTTGACGTTCTGTTCGGCGCGGCGGCGGGCGGCATCAGCGCGCTCATCGCGGCGGCGGCAAAAAACAGGATGTGACAATCGGGCGAAAGAGAGATTGCAGGCGGCAAAACGCTTGCAATTTTTTTTGCGTTATATTATAATAAAGCAAAAGGATCCAAAGGAGTGTATCGGTTATGAATAAGATCAAGACGGTAGCCCGTCCCAAAGACAGAAAGATCGTCGGCTGCGGCGAATGCAGAAGCACCTGCCAGTCGGCTTGCAAAACGAGCTGCACGGTAGGCAA
>CALVSU010000164.1 GCA_944359385.1 uncultured Clostridia bacterium
CTGCTCACGTTTTCGGGCTGGACATGGAACGCTGTCGTTACGGGTTTTTGGAGTTTTTCCGCTATGCGTATTGCGGCGCGTCCCATGAGAAAAGGCATGAGGATATGGACGACGTCGCAGTCTTTGATGACTTTCGTGAGCAATTCGTCGTCGGGTTTTGCGAGAGCAACGCCGTTTTTCTTTACGTATTTGTTGAAGATCTTGAAGTCGATGGTTTCGACGTGATAGTAGCCCTTTTCATCGATGATGCTGGGGGAAACGACGGTCACTTCGTGCCCGCGCGCTTTGAGGTTGTTGATCAGACGCTTGACCGTGATGGTCGTGCCGTTGTTTTCTTCGCCGAGTACGTCCGCTATGATCGCTATTTTCATGGATGGATTCTCCGTATTGTTCTTAATTCGTTGCTGACATAGTATACCATAGGCATACCGAAGTCAAGGAAATTGCGCGTTATCGTTCTTTGCCCGCGGTAAGTGCTTCATGCCCCGCGGCAAATATTTTTCCGCAATGATCAAAGAGAGAGGAGAGAGAAACGGTCTTTTCGGAACGAAGCCAGACGATATACGTATCGAAAGTTCCCGCCGTTATGAAATCGATGATAAAGAATGCATATTCGTCGCAGAGCGGATTGACGTTTTTATACTCTGCATACACGCGAGCGGTAAAAGCCGCTTTGAGCGCGTCGAGAAATTCCGAGGCTTCTGCCGAAACACGCACGAATCTTTCAAAGCCTTCATAAGAGGAGATGATCTCCGTGCAAGCGGTCAGGAAACCGAGCGGGTGTTCGAAGGTATAAAGGAAAGATACGTCGCTGTATTTTGCGAAAATGCGTTCCACGATCTCCTCGCGGATGGAGCGCAGTACGTCGCCCGTATTTTCAAAATGCAGATAAAACGTCGTTCTGTTGATGTCCGCCTGCGCACACAGTTCGATGATCTTGATCGCGGAAAGACTTTTTTCGGCGAGCAATTTTAAAAGCGCGTCCTGTATCGCTTTTATGGTTTTTCTTGTCCGTTTGTCTTCTTTTTTCATGGCTCCCCCTTTGTTTTTCCCTTGAGTCGGTTTTATTATAACTGATATACCAAAATTTGTCAACACTTGTCGATAAAAATGGCGCTCTTATAAAAATACGATTGTGGAATGTGTACAGTACAGCGGTTTGACATCTTGCTTTTGCTGATGTATAATTGATCGGAAAGGAGAAGAAGAGAAATGATCGGCGGACGTCGCGGCGGCATGAGCGCAGAGGAATTTCTCGCGCAATATGAGCGCCTTGCAGAAAAATTGGATTCGGAATATTCGTATCGGATCGCGCGCGAACTGGAAAATTTCCGTTCCGATCCCGTCCTCGGGTACAGGACGGCGGGAAGCGCGGCGGAATTTGAGGCGGGCGAATATCTCTTCGGAGAGATGGTGCGTCTCGGTTTGCGCACGGAAAAGCATCCCGTGCGGATCGACGGATGGGAGTATAAAGGGGCTTCGCTTACTTATGAAACAAAGGAGGGGAGCAAAACCGTCCTGCTCGGCGGTTACCAAACGCACTTTGTCGCGAAGGGGCTGAAAACGGAACTGGTCGACGCGGGAAAGGGCACGGAAAAGGACTTTGCGGGAACGGACGTGCGCGGCAAAATCGCGCTGATCCGTATCAACCAGCGGGACGAATGGTGGATCAATTATCCCGCATATCAGGCGCATCTCGCGGGGGCACTTGCGGTCATCGCTGTGCAGGACAAGGGATACGGCGAAGCGGATCCTTCCGCGCTCAATGCGCAGGATATCTGCGGACTGCCCGAGGCGGCAGCGTTCTCTATGTCCAAGCGGGATATGCTCGACATCGTGAAAGAGATGGATAAGGGGCGTATCGAGGTGACGCTCGACGCCGATTCGCGCGTCACCAAAGACGCGACGGCGTACAACATCGTCGGCACGATCCCCGGGAAAACGTCGGAGATGATCGCCGTTTCCGCGCACTATGACTCTTATTTTCACGGCTTTGAGGATGATAATACGGGCATTTCGATGATGCTTTCGCTCGCGAAGGCGGTGGCTGAATCGGGGTATCTTCCCGAAAAGACGCTCGTGTTCATCGCGTTTGCCTGCGAAGAGTGGGGCAGAACGGATTCGCGCTACGATTGGTCGGCGGGTGCGTTTGCAGAGATGACGCAGGGCATGAACGACTGGCGCGGGAAGATGATCGCGGATATCAATCTGGAATTGCCCGCCATTGCGCACGGAAAAAAACACTACATCCGAAGCGTCTACGAATACAAGCATTTCCTGCGCGATTTTCTCAAAGACCCGAAGGGTTTTGATGAGTATTACCCCGAGGGTGCGGACGTCGTCTGTCCCGTGCAGACGTGGTCTGACGATTTTTCCATGGCAGTCAACGGCGTTCCTTCCATGGTCAACGAATTTGCGTCGGGCAGTTTTATGGAGACTCATTATCATTCCCAGCTGGACGACCATTCTTCGTATGACGAAAAAATTTATGATTTTCATCACCGTCTGTATCTTCGTCTTTTGCTGGCATTCGATCGCTGCGCATTGCCGCCGATGGATTTTTCCACGCGCATACGCCGCATGGGCAAGTCGCTCAAACGAGAATTGCTGTGCGAAAAGACGGCGGATGCGTTCGGAGAGGCGCTTTCTTTGGCAGAGGACGCCGCGGAAACGCTTTATGCCATGATCTGCGAGGTCAACGATTCCAAACAACCCGAAGAGCGCGAGAGCGTCGCGGCGGCGGTGCTTCTGGATGTTTTCCGCTTTTGCGAAGACAATTTCGTCGCCCTGGATTGGTACGAAAAATCCGTTTTCCCGCATGAAAACGCGCAGAAAAACATTGAATATCTCGGCAGGGCGCTTGCCTGTCTGGAAAGATCGGATGCGGACGGAGCCAAGACCGCGCTTGTCGAAGTGGACGACAACAGTTATGCCGAAGCGTTCGACAGGCGGGTGACTTCCTATTTCACCGCCCGCGCGCTCGCCGACGAGGGAACATGGGGCAGCGGCAGGCTTACGGGCCATATCGACCT
>CALVSU010000165.1 GCA_944359385.1 uncultured Clostridia bacterium
CAGTTACAGGCGGCACCGTATCCTACTTCGGCTGAAAACCTAAACGAACTCCTGCGCAAACCCTGCATATTTGACCACAAATTGCTCATAAATACATCCGTTCAAGCCGTGGTGTGTGTGCCCCTACATCTGACCGCGAATTCGTCTGCAAAAAAGAAAAATACACGCCTTTCCGAGCATTGTGCTTTTTAAGGCGTGTATTTCTTTCTTCTGAAAACTATCATCTGCGCGCTTATGTTGCCACCCCCAAGCAGGTCTGTTCCGAAGACACAAGTCATCACTGCGGTTTTTCTTTATATCAAAAAATGCGTCCGCTATGCAAACGGACGCATTTCTTATTTTTAGGTGCGGCATCAGATTTGCTCTGAAAGCAAACCGTCTTGCCTTGATCTTTCTGCCAATCGGCTCTTTACTTCGCGTATTCCACGCTGCGGAATTCGCGGATGACGTTGACTTTGATCTGTCCGGGATATTCGAGTTCCTGTTCGATCTTTTTCGCTATGTCCTTTGCAAGGAAAAGCGTCTGCGCATCGTCGATCTGTTCGGGCTTTACGATCACGCGCACTTCCCTGCCGGCCTGGATCGCATAGCTCTTTTCCACGCCCTTAAAGGAAGAGGCAATCTGTTCGAGCTGTTCGAGCCTCTTGACGTAATTGGTGCTCGTTTCGCGCCTTGCGCCGGGCCTTGCGCCCGAGATCGCATCCGCCGCCTGTACGAGAACAGCTTCAATGGTTTTCGGCTCCACGTCGCCGTGGTGCGCCATGATCGCATTGACGACATTCGCGCTTTCCTTGTATTTCTTCGCGATGTCTGCGCCGATCTGGATATGTGTGCCTTCCTGTTCGTGGTCGACCGCTTTTCCGATGTCGTGCAGAAGCCCCGCACGCTTTGCGAGGGTGACGTCAAGTCCCAACTCCGCCGCCATCATGCCGGCAAGCTGAGCAACTTCGATCGAATGCTTATAGACGTTCTGCCCGTAGCTCGTCCTGTATTTGAGCCTGCCAAGCAATTTGATGATCTCGGGATGAAGCCCGAAGATCCCCACTTCAAACATAGCCGCTTCGCCGCTTTCTTTGATCTGCTGATCCAATTCTTTTTTGACTTTTTCGACCGTCTCCTCAATCCTTGCGGGATGGATCCTGCCGTCGCTGATGAGTTTTTCGAGAGCGATGCGCGCGACCTCTCTGCGCACGGGATCGAATCCTGACAGAATGACGACTTCAGGCGTATCGTCGATGATGAGCTCAATGCCCGTCGCATTTTCAAGCGCGCGGATATTTCTGCCCTCGCGGCCGATGATACGCGCTTTCATGTCATCGTTGGGCAGCGGCACAACGGATACGGTGATCTCCGAAGCGTGGTCGGACGCACAGCGCTGAATAGCAAGACTGACGATTTTTTTTGCATTCGCATCCGCCTCGTCTTTTGCGGTCTGCTCAATGTTACGGACCTGTACTGCCGCATCTCGGCGGGCGTCTTCCAAAATGTTTTCGGTAAGAAGTTTTTTCGCCTCTTCCCTTGTGAGCTGAGCAACCTTTTCCAGTTCCTGGATCATCAGATCGTGCTGATGATTCACCTTTTCCTGCATCTTTTTGATCTCGCCTTCCTGGCGCGCAAGATTTTTCTGCTGTTGCTCGAGGGCGTCCGACTTTTTAAGGAGCGAGTCCTCTTTCTTATCGAGCATATCCTCTTTCTGCATCAGCCTCTGCTCTGCCTTGGCGAGTTCGCTTTTCTTCTCTTTGGTTTCCCTTTCAAATTCGTTCCTGAGTTTTAAGTCCTGTTCCTTGGCCTCTAAAATAGCTTCTTTTTTTAACGCGCGGCATTCGCTTTCCGCTTCTTCGCGCATTATTTTGATGGTTTGTTCGGCATCGGCAATTTTCCCCGCGACAAGCTTCTTATAAAGAAATCTGCCGACAAGAAACGCCGCGACACCGACGACTACAATAAGGGCGGCAAGTATGATCGCGACAAATACCGGGACCGTACCCGCCAGAAACAGGGAGCTGTTGTTCGTGTGATACACCGTTAAAAGCCTCCTGTGAGCAAAATGAAATTTTGTATAAATTTATAAAGTAAAGCCGTGCGCTCTCTCGCTTTGCCTTTGAGGCAAAAAACGCCAAACTCCGCTTTTTAAATATACCTTGTTAATTATAACGTATATTTATATAAAAGTCAATATTATTTCCGAATTTCCCCGTATAAAATCCCCGAAAGGCAAACCTTTCGGGGATGAGATCATAATGATTCGAGTTCGGAAAGCCAGCTTTGCGCGCAGGCGTCGGAAGGCATTCTCCAATCGCCGCGCGGCGAAAGGCTGACAGACCCGACCTTTACTCCGTCGGGCAGACAGGAGCGCTTGAACTGCTGCGAAAAGAATCGTTTATAAAAATTCACAAGCCATTTCTTGAGCGTATCGTCGTCATACTCTGATCCGAACGCTTTTTTCGCCAGGAAAAAAACTTTCGTCGGGGAAAATCCCCAGCGGATCGCATGATACAAATAAAAATCATGCAATTCGTAAGGCCCTACGAGCTCTTCCGTCTTCTGCGCGATCTTGCCCTCTTCGGGCGGCAGAAGTTCGGGGCTGATCTCCGTGTGAAGAATATCCGTCAGCGTTTCACCCGCTTCGCCGCCCATGCGCCGCGCCTCGTGTGCAACGAGATATTTGACGAGCGTCTTCGGAACGGAAGCATTCACCCCGTACATGGACATATGATCGCCGTTATACGTCGCCCAGCCGAGCGCAAGTTCGCTCAGATCTCCCGTGCCGATCACGAGCCCGTTCTCGTCGTTCGCGATGTCCATCAGCACCATCGTGCGCATTCTTGCCTGCGCGTTTTCATAGGCGGCATTTTTCACTTTTTCGTCATGCCCGATATCCCTGAAATGCGCCCGCACCGCGTCCGCTATGTTCACCGTGCGGAAAGTTACGCTGAGCGCACGCATCAGCCGCAAGG
>CALVSU010000166.1 GCA_944359385.1 uncultured Clostridia bacterium
GGGGCAGGCGCCCGACCTTGTACGCGGCGGCGAAGACTTTGCCGTCTTTGTAGGGGAGAGCGGCGTGCACATCGCGGGCAGAGACGACAGGGAGCTTGCGCGCGGATTTACTTCCCTGCTGCAGATGATACGGCCCGTCGGTGAACAGCGTGCGACGGGGGCGCGGATAGCCTGCGTAAAATTGCGCGAAAGAGCGAAGACGCCCTTTCGCGGCGTGCATTATTGTCTCTTTCCCGACACACCTTTGGCGGCGCTCAGGCAATTTATACGTCTTGCGGGGATGTACCGTTATACCCATTTTGTGCTTGAATTCTGGGGCACGTATGCCTTTGAGAGTTTTCCTGCATTGGGCTGGTCGGGGAACTGCTTTTCTCATGCGCAGATCGCTCCCGTTCTGGAAGAGGCACGTTTTCTGGGCATGGAGATCGTTCCCTTTTTCAATCATCTGGGACATGCCGCGCAGAGCCGCGTCAACGGGGCGGATCACGTCGTGTTGGGGCAGGATCCGCTGTATGCCCCGTTGTTCGAGCCTGACGGCTGGACGTGGTGCGTTACAAATCCCGCCGTGTGCGCGGTCTTGAAAAACGTGCGAGAAGAGCTGTGCAGTCTTGCGGGTGAGGGCGGTTTTTTCCACATCGGCATGGACGAGGCGTTCAGCTTCGCAACCTGCGAACGCTGTGCGGCGTCGGGCGAAAAGAGAGCGCTCTTCTCGCAGTATCTGAATGAGATCGCGGCAGACCTGCGCGCGGGCGGCAGGCGCGCGATCATGTGGGGAGATCAGCTTCTCGACGCGCGGCGGTTCAGACCGCCGTACAGCGCGAATCAGGTACCCGGAGGGGAAACGTGCGCGGCGGTCGGGGATCTCGATAAAGACATCGTCATCGCCGACTGGCAGTATGACGTGACCAAAGGGGAGCTGAAAACGAGCGTCTATCTCAAAAAGAAGGGGTTTGACGTGCTCTGTTCTCCATGGGAGAATCCTTTGAATATCGGTGTGAACATCCGCACCGCGCAAAAATACGGGATGGGGGTACTGCTCACCACCTGGAATGCGACGCACCCTTTCATCGCGCGGCTTTTGCAGGCGGCTGAACAGATGTGCCGCGGCGAAGCGACGCTGACGTATGCCGAACTGATGTCGGTTTCGGGAAATATCCTGCGTAAAATTTCAGACGGGACGGACCGTCCCGGCAATGCCTGGTTAGGGACCAAGACGATCGTATGACTATTAAACGTGACGGGCGGCGGACGCAATGTTGCGTCCGCCGCCCGTTTTTTTAGCTTGGTTCCCCTTTTCAGGGACCGGATCCGACATGATGATATTTTATGTGCCTGCATTTAATTGTGGCAGGAGTCAGGGGTATTGTCCGCCGGTCAGCGGGTGCGGTTTGGTGGCAGCCCCTTTGCCTCCGTTTCGGCACGGTGCAGTTTTCTGTAACGGGCGGGACTGCATTCGAATTTGTTTTTGAATTTTGCGGTGAAAATGCTGGGGTTGGAATATCCGAGTTCGGACGCGACGGTCAGAATGGAAAGATCGGTGTCGCGCAGAAGGGTGGAGGCATATTCCAACCGCACTTCGGTCAGAAAAGTGATGAGGTTGATGCCGAAGGTCTTTTTAAAGATCTTGGACAGCTGCGAATAGGAATAATTGGAAAATTTGGCGATCTCGTTTGCGCGTTTGGAAAAATTCTCGGGTTTTTTGATCTCGTACACGAAATCCACAAGCCATGCGGGGACGGAAATCTTCGTTTCCATGCTCTGCATCATGTAGATGCTGAGAAGGTAATGGATCAGACCGTTTGCGATGGTCTGACAGGCGGTGTCTTCTTCCGTTTCGGCGTTGATGACGGAATTGAGTTTGGAAAGCTTTTCCAGATCTTTCGTGACGGAAGAAAGCTGGTTGTAGTCGAGCGAGAAGGAAACGTGATCCTTGCACAGCTTTTCGTACAGTTTGTCCGTAAAACAGGCGCAAATGCGTTTCATCGTGTCCGTGTCGCAGTAGATATCCCAGTGCGCGTGCGGTTCGCCCGTGATCTCCAGAATATGCCTGTGCGACGGCCCCATGATAAAGACGTCGCCAGGGTGCGTATCCGTGAAGGCATAGTCGTTCACCTGGTTGTAGATGGTACCTTTTTCAAGGATCATGATCTCCCATTTCGTGTGTATATGCAGACCGCTCGGCGTGACATAGCGCTGCGTGACGACATTTTTGTTGGGTGTGTTGATATAAATTTTTGCGAATCTTTTGTTCATGGCGCCCACGATGAAAAAGAGTTGTTTTTTCCCTGTGCGGGAATTATATACATAATAACCTAAATTTGCCTTTCTGTCAAGAACGGATGAGCAAAAAAAACATTTTTTTAACTAAATAATGGTTGAAGATGCGGGCTTGTGATGTTAAACTGAAATCACGAAACGTTATCCCACCTGTTATCAAATCCGCATCGGTGCGCCCCGCGGGGCGCCGTTTTCCATGCTGCGCATAGGAAAACGGCGCAGAACCGACAATTTCTTTATTTGAAATTTTGCGCGGATGCGGGTTCGGATCATCGAATAAGAGGAGGAAAATATCCATGATTCACAAACACACCGGACTGAAACGCAACGCCGCGATCATCTTTTTGGCGGTTGTTTTGGCGTGCTGTCTTTTCGCAGGCGGTTTTCTGCTTGCTCGGCCCGGCAAAGTGCAAGCCGAGGGATCGGGCACCGTCATGCTGACGGACGGCAGCGCCGCCACGGCGACGCTGACCAATAAGCCCATCACTTCTGATGCGCAGAAGATCGTCAATGCCGACCCCATCACGGGGATCGTGGACGGAGGGCTCAACCGCGCCTTCGGAAGCGTGGAGTTCATCAAGAGCGGCAGTGCGCCTGCGCTTGCGAAAGACGCCCTTGCCGGATC
>CALVSU010000167.1 GCA_944359385.1 uncultured Clostridia bacterium
TAAAGCTTAGGGAAGGCCTCGGTTATTACAGCAGAGCGAAAAACATGCAGAAAACGGCGCGGATCGTGGCGGCGCAAGGCGGGTTTCCGACGGAAGCGGAAGAACTGAAAAAACTTCCCGGCATCGGCGACTATACGGCGGGCGCGATCGCCTCTATTTCTTTCGGCAAACCTGCGCCAGCGGTGGACGGTAACGTCGTGCGCGTCCTTTCGCGCGTGCTCGGCGACGCGGAAAATCAGGAGATCCTGCGCAAAAGATATGCCGAAGAACTCGCCCCCGCCTATCCGCGGGAACGGTGCGGCGATTTCACGCAGAGCCTGATGGAGCTGGGCGCGCTCGTCTGCGTGCCTGCGGCGCCGAGATGCCTCCTGTGCCCTCTTTGTTCCCTCTGCGAAACGAGGAGCGACGCTCTTCCCGCAAAGCGCACGAAACCCGAAAAAAAAGAGAGCGAAATGACCATATTCGTCTTTTTCGACGAAGAAGGGCTTTGGCTTTGCAGGCGGGAATCGGGCGTGCTCGCGGGCATGACACAGTTTTATAACACGGAAGGGACGCTGGACACTAAGCAGGCTTCCGACTTCCTCTGCGCGCGTGGGCTCACAGATTTTTCTCTCAAAAAAGGCAAAGAACATAAACACGTCTTTACCCATCTTATCTGGCACATGCGCGCGTTTCCCGTATACACGCGGGAAGACGTCGGGGCATTGCCCGCTTTTTCCTCCCTTCGTTTCTACACTTATGCGCAAGCGGAAAGAGAAGTTTCTCTCCCCTCCGCTTTCCGCTGGTGCGTTGCTCTTGCCGACGTACGGCAAACGAAAAACTGATCACACGGCAAAAATGCAATTATCCGGATTTTACAAAAGGAACCTTGCCCTGCTTATAACAAAGGCCCGAACAATTTTGCATACGCTTGTTCGAAACTGAAAAAAACGTGCCTGCCATATCATTTGGGCAGGCGCGCTTTTTCTTTTTTAAATATTTAATGCGGAGCCCCTTCCGTCTCATAGACGGCGCCCGTGTCTGCCTCGGCAAGGACGGCGCCGAGATATTTTTCCGCAAATTCTTTGCTCTCGAAACTCTCTTCGAATATACTTTCCCACGAGATCGCCTGCATTTCTTTCGGTTCGGGAGCGATCATGGAAATGCCGCTCTCCTCGGGCGGCTGCTGAACGGGCGCCTCGGGCATGAGAAAGAAAGGAGCGCTCAACTTGACGCAGTATTTTTCCCCTTGCAGACAGACGAACCCGCGCAGGAGACGATCGGGCGAGAAAGCGTACCCTTCCCCTTCTTCATCCGCGCTCCCTGCGGCAAATTTTTTGAGAAGTTCGTGCTCTTCTTTCAGATTTTTCTGCCCGTCCTGATCGCGGAAAGGAGAAACGGCAAAGATGTAGTTCCCGTCGCGGGCATGCAAAAACCCGACTGCCGCAATATCGCCGATCTCGGCAATGGCGACATGAAAGGGATATTTCTTCCCCGAAACGCGGTAAATGTTTGCCTCTTTGACCGCTCCGCCCACGTTCATGACCGCCCTCTGCGGCAGAAGCGTTCTCTGCTCGTCGGAAAAGATATCTGCACCGTCTGCAAAATACTGCGCGTTGCGCGTCACGAAATACAGGCGGGCGGGAACCAGCCTTTTTTTTATTTTCGCCCCGGACGGTCGGGAGAAAAACACCAGGACCCACACGAAAAGCGAGCTCGCCGCGAGCACGAAAAGAAGCCCGAACACATGATGCCACGCAAAAGGGATCAGCACCGCGAAAAACACCGCATGGAGCAGACAGGAAAGGACGCACAGGATCTTTACCGCCGCTTTGCCTTCCGACGAAGCCGCACGTTCGGGAACCGCCTGCTCTTTTGCAGGCGGTTGCTCTTGGACGGGCGTTTGTACTTGTGCGGGCGCCTGTCCTTCCGCGGGCGTTCGTACTTCTGCGGGCGCCTGCTCTTGGACGGGCGTTCGTACTTCTGCGGGCGGTTGCTCTTGGACGGGCGTTTGCACTTCTGCGGGCGCCTGCTCTTGGACGGGCGTTTGTTTTACGAAAAGCATTTTAAAAAGCGCCGCGCCGCAGAAAACGGCGCAGGGCAGAAAGAGAAAGCTTCCGACCGCGGCAAAAGAGTTGTCGTAATCCCCCGCTGCCGCACTCCCGATCGCAAGCGCAATAAAAAGAACGGACAGAGCAAGGGAGAAGAGAAAGGCAAACGCCGCCCAGCCCTTCTTTTGTGCAGGAGTCTGCTCCCCGCCGCGGCGGACTTTTCTGAGTTTGCGCGCATAGCGGCGCGCCTCGCGAAAATCGCGCTCGCTTATGTATTCCCCGCCGCACAGCGCCGCGGGATCGTACGTTGCCTCTTCAAGCAGGGCGGACAGCTGCTTTTTCCACCCCTCTTCCTGCCAGAGTCTTGCGCGCGCGGCAAAGAGAACTTCGTCGGACACGCCGACCTTGTCCCCGTCTATGTGCATCACTCCCGAAGCGCAAAGCCTGTCGATCGAAGCGTTCAGTTCGGCGCGCCCGATCTTCAGCTCCGTCTCTGCGAGACTGCTGATCGCCGCCTGAAAAACCGATACCTCCGGCAGATACCGCACGACGGCGGCAAGGACCTGTGTATCAAATGCCGTCAGCTTTTCCATTTTTCTCTCTCTTCGCGGCATTTTCCGCCGCTTTTTTGATCTTACGGGTCTGCCCGCCGCCATTATATGGCGGCGGGCAGGATTTTGTTTTTTTGCTCGGCGTTGCAAAACAACCCTGCGGATATTAAACCGCAAAGAACGCCGCATGACTGCCCGCAGGTTTACAACGCCGCATGTCTGCCCGCGGGTTTATAACGGCGCAACAGCCGCCGCGGCGAACGACCGCGGCGCAATACTTATCTTTTTTCCGCCGCC
>CALVSU010000168.1 GCA_944359385.1 uncultured Clostridia bacterium
CGACTTGCATGTGTTAAGCACGCCGCCAGCGTTCATCCTGAGCCAGAATCAAACTCTTAAGTTTAATTGCTTAAAGCCGTTCTTTCGAACGTCTGCTCTAACGTTTTTTGCTGACTGTTCTTTGAGTACTTGTGTACTAAAAGTTTAATTGACAGAAACATTTTAAATATTGAAAATATTTAATTCATTTCCTTTCTATTCAATTTTTAATCTTCACATATCCGAACTTCGTTCGGCGCTCTCGTGTGAAAGCTTTGCCATTATATCATATCTGATTTTTTATGTCAAGCGATTTTTCAAAATTTTTTGAAAAATTTTTCGACGCTTTTTTCAGATATCTGATGGTTTGGCGCTCTCTCCGTGACAGCTTGCATATAATACCACATCTATTTTTATTTGTCAACGAAATTTTCAAGGTTTTTTCAATTTTTTTCGACTTTTTTTGAACCTTTTTTCGCCTCTTCGAAACACCTCTAAATGTTGCGTTTCCCGCCTTTTCCGACCACTATATATACTTTTTGCGCCGCCGAAACCAAATCGTTTGCAGACGTTCTGTTTTTATGTTATAATGAAAAGAGAAATCCGTACCGCACTTTTCGGCGGAAAAAAGAGGTCTTTTCATGTTTAAGATTTTCAGAATGGTCTTTGCGATCGTTGCGGCGATCTTCGTTGCGCTCTGCGTTCCTGCGGGGATCTTTTGGGATATGATCGCCGTCTGGGCTTGCGCGGGCGGCGCGTTGCTCTTCTTCGCGCTGAGCATGCTCTTCAAATATTTTCAGGAAGAAAGGGAAAAAGACAACAACCCTGCTCCTGCGTCTTCCGCAGACACCGCCTCCGACACTTCGGACACTACGACGGCAAAGACAGCCGCCCCCGACCGTCACGCCGCCGCGGAAGAAGACAAAGAAACTGCGGCAGACAACAAATCCAAAAAAGACAAAAAAACGGACGGCAAGCATTCTTCCTGACCGTCCGATCCGCACCATGCGACGCGCGTTCCCGTTGTTACGGGAACGCGCGCTTCCTTTTTAAATATTTGATCTCCCGCAGCAGAAGCAGTGATCGTTCCTCTATATATATTATATAATAAGGAAAGAAAGTCCCGCTCTTCCGAAAAGGGCATCACGATCTCGTTGATACGCTGTTGAGGAAGAAAGGCAAGCCATTCTCGCCGCGGGCGGACACGGTGATGCCGCCGCATTTTTCCGTTTCGATGTACGCAGGCATCGCGACGCCGAGATATTTCATGCCGTCAAAGGTGAACGCGACATAATTGTCGCCGTACAGCTTCCATTCGCCCAGCGTTTCGCCCTGCACCGTGACCCTGCCGTCCTCTTCGAATCGGAAGCCGCTCTTCGCATAGGCGCAGTCGAAATTGCCCGAACCGACCTTGATGTAATCGAAGTTCCCGTCCGAAACGCCCAGAAGTTCCCCTCTCGAAACGGGGCGCAGGCGCTCTCCCGCATAGCGGTTGGGGCTCATGACGATATCGCCCGCAGAATTGTGCGCGTACATACTGACAAACAGGTAATGCGGGCGCATTTTCCGCTCGAAAGTATACGGCGTGCGATTATGATAGATAAGAAGATCGACGCCGCCCGCCGTCGTATACAGGTCGTTGTGCCCCGGCACAAAAAAGTCGAAATCGATGCGTTTGTCTTCGGGGGAATGCCGCCAGCTGAACGAACTCGTCACTTTCTGCCCCGCAAACCCATAGGGCGGCGCCGTGTAACAGCCGTCGGGCGTATCGCTCGCCCAAAGGCGCATATTGTAATCCATGGACAGGGAGTCCGCCGAACCCATGAGAAAAAATTTGTCCTCGCGCGTCCATTTTTCGGGATCTTCCCCTGCAAAGATATCCCCTTTGTAAATGCGCACGCCCCGTTTATATGCCACGACCGAGCCTTCCACATTGGAAGAAGGCAAAATCGTTTTTCCGTAATACTCCTGCCTGCCGATGCTGTGCGCCTTGTACATTTCATAGGTAAAACCGTCTTTGCGCAGACCTGTCGCGGGATCCAGTTCGAGAATGCGGATGCCGCCGTAAAAAGAGCCGTAGGTCATGAACATCCTGCCCGCGCCGTCATAAAAGATCTGCGCGTCGATCGCGTTGGGAACAAGCCCCCAGTTGCCGCCCGTGACGACGAGCGTCTGCTCATAGCGATAAGGCCCCTCTATCTTTTCCGCCTTCGCGAGGTAAATGACCGAATAGTTGTCGCCGAACACGCCCGTATAACAACCGTACAGCCAATAGCCGCCGCCCGCTGCGGGAACGACGTCCGGCGCCCAAAGATTTTCCGTTTTGACCTTGCCGCCGTACACCTCTTCAAGGGTCGCCACGACGGGCGCAAGCGCAGAAAAACCCTGCGGAAATGCTTCGCCGACAAATTCCCAGTGCACGAGGTCCTTTGAACGGCGGATCTGATAGAGATCGCGCCCGAACGTGCCTGTAGAAAAGACATAGTAATAGCCGTCCGCCTCGATCATGGAAGGATCGTGCGCGCCGAATGTGCCCCACTTTTCGCAAGGACATTTTTTATCCGTATGCAGCGGATCGAAGCAAAATCCGTCCGCAAAATCTTTGACGATATTTTTCATAAACTTCCTTTTGCGCTTACGGCGCAGACGCGGGCGTGTTTTCGCCGCCCGCCGCGCGCAAAGCGTACATTTTCTGCATTTCAAAAGGCGGTCTTATCACAAGACCGCCTTTTTGCAAGGTATTATACTACTTCGCTTGATAAACGGCAAGCAAATTGCCACACTTTTTTTGGCAACTTTTTCTGTTTTTCCCGATTTGTGCAAAGCGCGAAGCGGGAAAACACTGCCCGCGCATTTTT
>CALVSU010000169.1 GCA_944359385.1 uncultured Clostridia bacterium
AGCAGCATCGACAAGGGGACGCTCACCCTCGATGACATTGTGGAAGTTCTGCCCGACGGCACCAGGATCGGCAGACACGTCCCTTCCATGGAGTTGCCCTTTCATTCCAATATATATAAGGCGTGCCCCGACATCAAGGCGGTGGTTCATGCCCACGCCCCCGCGGCGGTCGCCTATGCCTGCATGAACATCGCGCCCGATTCCCGCTGCGCAAGGGTGTATGCGGACGCTCTGGGAAAGATCGTCACCACGAAGTACGCCCTCCCCGGCAGTCAGCAGCTGGGCAACATCGTCATGCAGGGATTTCGGGACGGATACCGCACCGTCATGATGGACAACCACGGCGCCACGGTCGGCGCTCCCACCATGGCGGAGGCGCTCATGAAGTATGAAACGCTGGACTATCTCTGCCGCACCCTGTTCCACGCCACGGGCCTGGGCGGGGCAACGATGATCGAACGCCCCATCCCCTTGCCGAAAGAGGAGTATTCTGTTTGGCCTCTGCCCGCGGACGAGGGAAAGAAAAAGGAGATCGTCGCCTTTATCAGGCGTGCTTATCGCGGACAGTTGGTCGGCGGCGGCTGGGGAACGCTCGCCCTGCGCGACGGGGAAGGATTTCTGTTCAATCCCGCGGCGACGGCGCCCGAGGACCTCTCGGAAGAGGATGTCGTCAAGTACGAAAAGGGCTGCCTCTCGCACGAGGACAGCTGCGCCTATCTGCCGCTGATTTGGGAGATCTTTGCAAAAAATCCCGAAGCGAACGCGGTCTTTTTGTCCATGCCCGCAGCAACAATGGGTTTTGCCGTTGCCAACAAGCTGATGGACGCGCGCCTCATTCCCGAAAGCTATATCATGCTCAAAGACGTGGTGCGCCTGCCCTATGCGGCGCTGGAAAATTGTTCGCAAATTGCGGGTACGCTCTCCAAAAAATCGCCCGCGGTGGTCATCGACAATGAGTGCGCCATCACCATCGGCAAAAACGCCACCAAGGCCTTTGACCGCATGGAAGTGCTGGATTATTCCGCGCGCTCGGTGCTTTTGGCAAACTCCGTGGCGAAGATCAGGCCGATCAGTCAGAAAGAGGTCGATGAGATCGACGCCGTGTTCAACGGCTGGTGAGGAATATGAAAACATACAACGTTCTTGCCGTCGATCTCGGCGCAAGTTCGGGGCGCGGCATAGTTTACACCTTTGACGGAAACAGCCTGCGGGAAAAAACGGTACACCGCTTTGCCAACGGCGCCGAAGAAGAAAGGGGGCATCTCGTCTGGAACGCACCGAAAATTTATGAGGAGATCTGCAGGGCGATACGCCTTGCAGACGAGGCATGCGGAAAGCTGGACGGCATCGGGATAGATACGTGGGGCGTGGATTTCGGCCTGATCGGAAAGGGCGGGCAACTTTTGGAAAATCCGCGCCATTACCGCGATGCCGCCAACACAAAAATGCGACGCAAATATGCGGATAAAGACAGGCAGCTGTTTGACATTGCAGGAATTTCTGTCAACGATTTTAACACAACGTACCAGCTTTTTGCGCGCAAAGAGGAACATTTTGACTGGACAAAGGTGCAGTATCTCCTGTTCATGCCGCAGTTGTTCGGATATCTTCTTACGGGTGTTGCGGCAACGGAGCCGACCATCGCATCCACGGGCGGGTTTTTCGCAAACGGGACGTTTGACAAAAACTTTCTGCTGGAAGCGGGCGTGCCTGCGGAAATCTTTCCGCCTGTGCGCAAGACTTTTGAAATGCTAGGTATTCTCAATGAGGCGTCCAGAGCGCTTGCAGGCATTTCCTACGATGTGCCCGTCGTCCTCACGCCCGGGCACGACACCGCCTGCGCCGTGCTGTGTTGCAGGCAGGCAGAGCACCCGCTGTATCTGAGCAGCGGAACGTGGTCGCTGTTCGGAACCACGGAGGATCAGCCCGTCATGACCGATTCCGCCTTTTTCGGTAAGTACACCAATGAAATGAGCGGGGACGGAAAGGTGCGTTTCCTGCGCAACATCATGGGAATGTGGATCATTCAGGAATGCCGCCGCCAATGGGAAGAGGAAGGGCAGACGCTCGACTATCCCGAAATCGTGCGGCTGGCGGAAGAAGCGAGAGACACGGGCGCATATATCGACGTAAACGCGGAATGTTTCTTTTCTCCCGGGAAAATGGCGGATAAGGTCAGGGAAAGTGTCCTTCAAAATCAGGGCATCCGGCTGAAAACGGTGGGTGAGATCGCCCAATGTGTTTATACAAGCATGGCAAGGGCATACCGCGGCGCTTTTGAAGAGCTGAAAAAGATCACGGGCAGGGAATATACGCAGTTGCAGATCTTGGGCGGCGGTTCGAAAAACGGATATCTGAATCGGAAAATCGAAAGGGAGCTGGGGATCCCCGTTCTGGCGGGACCTGCGGAAGCAAGTTCTCTTGGAAATGCGCTGGGGCAGCTTGTCAGTTTCGGTGCAGGAGGGCTTTGTACTTTACGAAAATTTATTTCTGAATTTTAAAAATTAAGCCGATTGTTTGGTAAAACAGTCGGCTTTTTTATTTGTAAAAAAGGAGGAAACAACATGTATTTCAAGGATGAGAGGCACAGAACTGCTTTTTCGAATGCGGTGAAGGGATTAAATCAAAAGGACAGAAAATTGATGAGCAAAATATATCTTCTTTCTGCAGACCGAGCATAGAAAACGCATTGCGAGTATGTGAATAT
>CALVSU010000170.1 GCA_944359385.1 uncultured Clostridia bacterium
TCTGACAACAACCGTGGACAAAGCGGTACGGGAAATCAAAACGGAAACCGCGAAAACAGAGAAACTCAACGAGAGCATCGGAATACAAGTCAAAAAGGCGGTTTCGACTTCTGTAAATGATATGAAAGCGGAAATGCTGCTAAATGTGCGGGAAACATTATTCAAAACGCAGGAAGAAATCCGAAAGACCGAAAAAGAAATGGAACAGTTACGGGAGAATATCCGTTTCGAGAGCGGGTTTCGCAAATTCCTGCTGTGGCTTACACCTGCATTGCTTGTCGTGCAGACGATCGTACTTGCAATTTCATTGCTTTGACCACAACTGAATAATCGCTGAAAAGGAGAAAATGCTATCGGGAAAAAATGTCGAGAAAGAAAAAGAACACCACAGGCATACCGGATTATGAAATTGACTCGCTCGCAAGAGCATTGCTGCCCGCCATTCAATCGCTCTTTGAAACGGAAGAAGGAAAAAGAGAGTTTGAAGAATGGAAGGCAGAAAGACAAAAACGACAACTGAATACAAAATTGAATAAGAAAGAGTCCTGTTGAATACATAAGGACAGACCGCATAGACGGTATTTGAAAAGATCCGCAATAAAGAGGCGGATTCTGAAAAAATAAGATAATATGTGAATTTCAGAAAGGTTGAGCCGAATATCATAAACCTTGAACAACGGCAAAAGGGCTTGCGGATATCCCGCAAGCCCTTTTACTTTATTGTAAATCCGAAAATAAAAAAGTAAATCCGAACCAATCACCCGTGATGAGTAAAAAGTTCGGATTATACCCTTTTGGTGCTCCGCGAGGGACTCGAACCCCCAACCCTTCGCTCCGAAGGCGAATGCTCTATCCGTTGCGCTAGCGGAGCATTCCCGCCGTTTTGTGCTTTGCGGCAGACTTGTTTTCTATCTCGTCATTCGGCACCTTGCGGCGCATTTATTTTGCGCTGTGGCTTTCGAAGATGAGGTCGGAAAGCAGGGCAAGCTTTTCGGGCGAAAGGCTTTCGCCGCGCGCTTTTTCGGGGATTTCCGCCCGACGGAGAAGATCGCCCGCTTGTTCTCTCGAAAGGGAAAAGGCGTTCATGAGGTTGTTTTCCAGCGTCTTTCTCCTCGACAAAAACGCCGCGCGCACCGTATCGCGGTAGAGATCGGCGCTCTTTACGGGGATGCGGTCTTTGACGAGGTTGATCTTCACGATCGCGCTGTCCACGTTGGGAACGGGGCGAAACATCTGCCGCGGCACTTTCTTCACCGTTTCGGCAACGCCGCGCCTTGCGATCGCAGCGGTGATCGCGCCGTATTCGGGCGTGTTTTCTCTGGCGCAAAACCGTTTTGCGACGTCGTCCTGCACCATGATAACGAGCTTTTCCGCCTTTTCGCTCTGCTCGATGAATTTCATCACGAGCGGCGAGGTGATGTAATAGGGAAGATTCGCGACGACCGCGTAGGGCGGCAACTCTTTTTCCAGCGCTTTGAGGTCGACCTGCATGAAATCGCGGAAGACGACTTCCGCGTTATCGATGCCCGCGAGCGTTTCGGCGAGCACGGGCTGTAATTTTTGGTCGATCTCATATGAGAGGACTTTTTTTGCGCAGAGAGCCAGCTCCCGCGTGAGCGTGCCCGCGCCGCACCCGATCTCTAAAACGGTCGTGTCTTTTGTGACGTCCGCGAGCGCGACGATACTTTTTAACAGGTTCGTGTCGGATATGAAGTTCTGCCCGAACTGTTTTTTAAAAGAAAAGCCGTGTTTCGAAAGGATGACGCTGAGATTTTCCATATTGCTTTTGCCGCGCAAAAATTTGGCGGATATTTCCTTCTTTGATTTTTGTTTGAAAGTATAAACGCGACCTTCGCGCGCATACTGTTTTTGTAGACCGATTCATGTCCGAGCGCGGTTTAGGATCTCCGAAAGGGAGGTAAGACCTGCGCCAAGACGGACGGAAACGGTCAGACAGGGTCTGCGTGCAAGCGGGTCCTCACAAATGAGAAAGGAAAGCCTCGGGAAGATCTTGCATAAAAGCAGGAAATTGCCGCGGGCTTTCTTTTTTGTGCGTTTTCAGGCGCGTTTTTGACGCGTGAGGAGGGCGCTTCGGCGTTATCCGATGTACGGACGTACTTTGAGTGCCACGCCGCAGTTTTCCGCAATTTTGCGGCAAAGGGCGATTTTTTCCTCGCCGATGACGTCGACGACGGAAAACCACGTATCGATGCCGCGGGCGGCGCATTTTTTTGCAAAATCCTGCAAGCCTTCGAAAGCCGCTTCGCCGAAAGCGGGGCGGCAGAGCGCGGCATAGTCGCGGGCATTGGCTTCGTTGAGGCTGACGTTGATCTTGTCGATACATTCCGCAAGTTCTTCCGTGACGTCCCGTTTCCAGATGAGGTTTGTCTGCCCGTTGGTGTTGATGCGGGTGACGGCGCCGCGTTTTTTAAGTTCGCGGGCGATCTCGATGAGAACGGGAAGTTTCAGCGTCGGTTCGCCGAATCCGCAGAAAACATATTCCTTATACACGGAAATATCCGCGGGCAGACGGCAGATGACGTCCTGTGCGCTCGGTTCGCGCGAAAGCCAGAGTTTATGCCCGAAATACTCGGATTTTTCGTTCCTGACGCAGAAAGAGCAGTCGTTCGTGCACTTGCTTGTGAGATTGATATAGAGGTTTCCGTCCAGTTCGTAAGTAAAATTTTCGTATTTTTCCATA
>CALVSU010000171.1 GCA_944359385.1 uncultured Clostridia bacterium
AAACCTGTCAATGTTTGCGGCGTTTTGGCGTTTGTGTTTTCTGCTTTTGCGTTTGTCTGCGAAATGATTTTTATTGTTTGTGCGGTGAGTTTTATAGCCGACAATCCTGAGCTCTTGCAAACGGGAGTTTGGGATTTTTCCGACGCGGAAAAACTGAACACCTATATATTGCTCGGTGTGCTTCTTATTTTATTGTTTTTGTTTACAATTTTTTCGCTCATCTTGTCTTCCATAGGTGCCGTACACAGGTTGCGTTGCAGACTGAATGGTTTTGCCTATGTCGGTTTGTTCGTTTCTTGTTTTTGCTTTTCTGTCTTAGTTATCGGTTTGGGGATAGGATTGTGATCTTGGATCCGTCCTGAAATATTTTTGCGTTTTTCCAGATATGGATTAAAACAAAGCCCGCCCGTGTGCGAAAATCGCACACGGGCGGGTCGTTTAAGGGAAAATGCTTCAAGGTGTGGGAAGATATGAGCCCGATCGTTGCGCACCCTGCAATCGGGAAGAAAGCGGAACTGATCGGACCGCTTTATGCAGGACTTCGATGCGTCGCGCCAGCTGTTCTTATAAAAAATCAGTTCTGGAATTGTACGCGGATATGCCCGTTCTGAACAGTGGCACTGAGCGTCTTGTTTCCGTTGCCGCCGCTTGAAATATTTGTAGAGCCGTTTTTGAGGTTTAACAATACCGTATAGTCTTCGGGTTTTCCCGCAAGTGCTCCCTGTATGCGGAGGTCGCCGTTGTCGAGGGTAAAACTCAGCGACTGTGCGGTCAGAAGACAATTTGTTTCTCCCGTCACGTTGCCGTTGTCCGTTATGCAGACAATTTCATTCGCTTGCAGATTTTTCGTGAACGCGATGTTGCCGTTATCTGTTTCGGCGCTGAATTTTGACGCCGCCGTCACGTTGGCGCTGCGGACGTCTCCGTTGTCTGTCTTCGCGATCACGGCGTTTGCGGACACGGAGGAGAGGCTTATGCTCCCGTTGTCGCTTTCCGCGTGAAGCGAGCCGCCGACGGTGAGATTTTCGGCAGTGATGTGTCCGTTGTCGGCGTGTAAAAGGACGTCGCCCGAAACGGAAATTCCGCCTTCCGAAGTCGCGGAAATGTCGCCGTTTGATGAGCGGAGCGTAAGCGTGTTCAGTTGTATCGGGGCGGCGCTTTCGAAACCGATAGACCCGCTTTGTGCCGTAAAGTCGAATGCGCATATGCTTCCGGAGGGGATCGTTACGGTGAGAACGGGTGCCGAAAGATCCCAATTAAAAAGATCAAAGTGTTTTTCGATTTTTTCGGTCACGGTGAGGGAGCCGTCTTCTTCAGAATACGCAAAGTCTACGGTTGCGATTTCTTCATCGTTTTGATCGACGCGCACGGGATAAGAAATGTGGATGCTTTGCTCGATGTCTTCATAGACGACGCGGATCTTTGCGTTCGCATATTTGATTTTCAAAGAAGAAATGGATTCCCTGCTGTAATAGTTTTTCTGCACATAGCGGACAGTGCTGAGCTTTGAAAAATCCCAGCCCGCGGCAGTCATGCCGCCGACAAAAAGGCCGATCGCGGCGATGAGCAGAATTGCACCGATCATGCAGATGACTTTTGTCAGTCTGTGCTTTTTCTTTTCCATTTGTTATGCCTCCTTTTTGCCGCGGATATAGTTTTTTGTCCAAATAAAAATTTTGCCGCAGAGAAGAAAGAGTTTTTTGGTCAGCCAGAGGAACAGGGGAATGAGCAGGAGCCCTGCCGCCGTGACGCCCAGCCCGATGCCGAGATGTGCGATGTACGCGGCGCTCACGCCGCCGATCGCGATCTGCGCGATAAAGTAGAAGAAATCGGCTATGCCAGCGATCGCGATCGCAAATCCGCTCAGAAAGAGCGCCAGTCCCGTCGCGGCGAGAGAAAGGAGAACCGCAAGGACGGGAATGCCCACAAACAGATAGAGGGTCACGATCAGAAACACCCGCGCTGCCGTGTCGCCCGCCGTCGCTTTGCGCGCGCCCGCATCTTCCGTGAATTTTTCCGCCACTTCTTCGGGCGGACCGAACTCGCGCAGGATCTCTTCTTCCGCGATCCCCGCGTCGCGCTTGTCATAATACAGTTCGTCGTAATAAGCGACGATTTTTTCCCGCTCGTCTTTCGGCAGAAAAGCGAGCTGTTTTTTGAGTTTTTTATCCCATTGCACCTTTTTCATTGCTTGCCTCCTTTTACAATAAATGCGTATATGCGTTCAAATTCCCGTTGGTCTTCGATAAATTCTTCGATCTTTTGCAGACCTTTTGCCGTTACCGCATAATATTTTCTCAGCCGTCCGTTGTATTCGCGGCTTTGTGTCGTCAGCGCGCCCGCCGCTTCCAGCCGTTTGAGAATGGGATAGAGCGTCGATTCCGAGATCTCTATATACGGCGCAAGGTCGGATATGATCTTATAGCCGTATGATTCGCCTTCCCGCAGAACGGACAGCACGCAGACGTCCAGCAATCCCTTTTTTAACTGACTATCCATTGCGCCTCCTGTTTATACCTCTTTATGCATAATACTATACATTGCATAGTATAGTTTGTCAAGCGATTTTGCTGACTTTCTGAATTTTTTTCTTGACAGTTTTTTCCGAGCCGCA
>CALVSU010000172.1 GCA_944359385.1 uncultured Clostridia bacterium
AGGTTTGATTTTTGGGAGGATTTTGTTTTGCTTGAAAAATTGCTTGTAAAAAGAGGCGCTTCTTTCGCTTCGAAGATCACGGTCAAGACGGCGCCTGCGGCGGAGCGGCTTCCTTATATGATGGCGGAGCTTGCCGTATTCGCGGCGGTTTCGGGCGCGTTTTCGGATAAGATCGCGCAGAACGGCTGGTTCGCGTTTCCCGCCGTGCTTTTGGCACAGGTGAGCGGCAGGCTCTTTTATCTTCTGGCGGCGTTTGTCTTTTCGCCCGTTTCGCCTCTTAATTTTGCGGCCGCGTGGTCGCAGGTCTGTGCGGGCGTTGTGGGGCTCGTCGCGCAGGCGGTGTTTGTGCCGCTCTTTGTCATGTTCATAAAATATCTTGCGGGCAGGGAAAAAGGGCATGACTGACATCGACAGAGCAAAGCGAGCGCTGGAGAAAGGTCATACGCTGGTGCTCTGCAAAGGGGGCGAGGTGATGACGAGCGATCTCAGCGGCATTGCGCCCATGCTCGCGTTTATCGGAGAGGGGAAAGACCTTCGCGGCTGGTCCGCCGCCGACGCGATCGTGGGAAAAGCGGCGGCGCTTCTTTTTGTATATGCGGGCATTGCCGAGGCGTATGCGAAGGTGCTGTCCGAAGAAGGGGAGAAAGTCTTGAAAACGCACGGCGTTCCGTATGCCTGCGGCGAAAAGACGCGTCACATCATCAATCGCCGCGGCGACGGGATCTGCCCGATGGAGAAAGCGGTGCTGAATGTTTCCGACCCCGCCGAAGCGCTCGTCGTTTTGCGCCGCACGCACGCCGCGCTTTGCGGAAAAGCATAAGAAGACATAACTTTGCAAGTCTCATAAAGCACGGGCAGTGTTCGGTAGGTATTTGTTTTTTATTAAAGAAGCGCCCTTTTGCGAAATTTCTTCCGCAAAAGGGCGCCTGTTTTTATTATATTCTTATGTATTTGGGGTTTTATGTAATCATTTTTTGAATTTCATGGCAGGGAAACGTCTTTGCATGAAAGCGTCGTCGAAAATTTTGTCGATGAGTCTGCCGATCGCGCCCGGCGCCGCGTTGCCTTTTGCTCTTTCGGAAAAGCGTATCAGAGCGGGAACGGTCACGAGGAAATCCAAAGCGATCCAGACGGCGAGTACGATCGCGATGCGCTGCATTGTCTGCTTCGGCAGAGATTCTAAAAGACTGTCAAGCGGGCGATAGACGACGAAAATGATGAGAACGCAGAGAAGTCCCCAGAAGATCATGTAGGGAACGGTCGTTCTGCCGTTGATATTGAGAAAGTAGCCGGAGTAGTTCCAGGAACGTGTTCCGAGTATCGCTTCTTCCAGAAAGCTGAGCGCATATTCGACGGCACCGCCGCCCAAAGCGCCCGTGATAAAAACCTGCCAAAGTTTCTTTTTATTCTTCAAAAGCAGTATTATGACGAGCGCGCCCGTTCCGTAGACAAAGTTAAAAGGGGTGAGGATGCTCCCGTTGCAAAAGACGAATCCTCTGCCGCGGAAGAGATTGAGAAGGGTCTCCCAGACGGTGCCGACGATCCCGCCGAGCGCATAGATGAAGATCGCTTTGCCGAAAGACAGTTTTCCCGCGCTGTCAGTTGCGTTTTGCGGCATTGCGGAACATTTGACGGCAAATTTTCTTCTGCGGCGCAGAGCGGCGAGCGCCTCGCGCGGTCGGCTTTGGTTGCGGCGGTCAGTCTTCTTGCCGGCGCTTTTGAGCGATCGCATCGCGGAACATTTCCTCCATTTTATCGATACATTTTTCGATCTGAAAACGAGCGGCGAACTGAATGTACTTTTGTTTGAGTTCTTCGCGAAGCTCAGGATTTTCGATCATATGATCGATCTTGTCTGCCAGCGAATCGGTATCACCCGAGACGTAGAGGTTGTCCTCCGTGAGCGCGAAAAACCTCGCGGCAGACATTTCGCTGTTCGCGATAACGGGTACAAGCCCGCAGGTGATCGCTTCGACGCACGCGATGGACTCGATCTCCGCGTAAGAGGGGTGGACGTAAAGGTCGCAGGAATTGATGAGCCTGACCAGTTCTTCTTTGGGCTGGAAGGTGATGATAGGCGGGTTTTTGAGCTTTTTGCCGAGTTTGGTGAGTTTTTTCTTCAACGGTCCGTCTCCCGCGATGAAGATCTGGATGCGGTCCGCGTATTTTGATTTCTGAACGGCAAGGAGGAGATCTTTCTGGCATTTTTCCTTGGAAAGCCGCCCTGTCGTCAGGATACAGAATTTGTCCTTGAAACGTTCCCGCTTTTCGATGTTCATAGGCTTATAGATAGGATCCACGCCGTTGGATATGACGCGCAGGTCTGCCGTGTAACCGTGCGCTGCGAGCTGGTCTGCGATAAATTTTGTGGGACAATGAATGAAATGCGTGTATTTATAGAAATTGTCGTAAAAATTTTTATAGATATATTCGTTGACGCGCTTGCTTTTTTGCAGTCCGAAATGACTGCTCACGTTTTCGGGCTGGACATGGAACGCTGTCGTTACGGGTTTTTGGAGTTTTTCCGCTATGCGTATTGCGGC